>DAOUCW010000069.1:0-11379 GCA_034431695.1 Anaerolineae bacterium
ACCCTCAGGGGCGAAGGGGTTGGAGTGGGCGGCGGGGGGATGATCTCCATGGCGCCCGGTTCGGGCCTGCGCAGGAGAAAAACCACAGCTCCCACCAGGATTAGGTTGATGAGGGTGTAAATAACCGCCTGCTTGAAGTTCTCCATCGCCACCTCCGAAAAAGAAAACCCCGTCCCTTCCCATGTGATTTGGGGCATACGCTCGCAGCCTCTACAGGCTCGAAATCCCGGGATAGTGCCCCGTTCCCGGGGTCCCCATACCTCACGGATTTAACTGATAAATTTCGGGGCGGCGGTCTCTGAGGGCGGGGAAATCCTCGCGCGCCCGGGGAACCTCCTCCAGGTCAATGCTGGCCAAGAGGATGGCCTCCTCCTTACCCCCCTCCACTATGACCTGGCCCCGGGGGCCGTAGGCTCCCGACCACCCCCCGAACTCATTTTTTGTCCTGTTGCAACCCACAACGAAGAGCTGGTTCTCGGCAGCTCTCGCCCTCAGGAAAAGGCGCCAGAATTCTATCCTGCTCTCAGGCCAGTGGGCGGGGACAAAGATTATTTCAGCGCCTTTGAGGGTGTAAAGCCGGAAGAGTTCGGGGAATCGCAGATCGTAGCAGATGGCCAGAGCCGTCCTGCCCCAGGGCAGGGTGAAGACCGGGGTCTCGTTCCCGGGCGAAAGGTATCTGGTCTCCCCCATGGGGGCGAAGAGGTGGGTCTTGCGGTAAACTCCGAGGAGCTCGCCTTCCGGGGAATAGATGGTGGCAGTGTTGTAGAAGCGTCCGTCCTTCTCCTCCAGGGTGGAACCGATGAGGTAGACTGAATGCTCCCTCGCCAGCGCAGCGATCTCCCTGAAGAACCCTTCCCCAAGGGGCGAAGCGAGTTCTCCGGCCCTGTCCAGAACGTAGCCTGAAAGCCAGAGTTCAGGGAGCAGAGCGACATCGGCGCCATGCTCGCGAGCTTCTTTCAGGAAGGAGGCTGCACGGGAGAGGTTTCTCTCAGGTTTGCCTGCCGAGACATCCATCTGGATTATGGCTACCCGGATCTTCATCAGTCCTTTTCCTGGCTCAGAATTTCCGAGGGCAACCCTTTGGCCTTGAACATGAGGACCAGCGCTCCCTTTTCGGAACGAGTGCGGTGGACCTGATGGGCTCTTGCCACCCAGAGGTCTCCTTCTTTCAGGGTGATGGAATCGCCGCCGGGGAGGTCAATGGTGATCTCCCCCTCGAGAACCAGGTAAAGTTCGTCCTGGGGGTGCTTGTGGAAAACATAATCCCCCTCAAACCAGCTCAGGTAAGCCCTGTAATCGTCCACATCGGCCAGGATGTAGCGGGTGAAGGGCTCCTTTATAGAGAGAGCGGCTTCTTTCAGGTTCACTATCCTCTCCATGGCTTCCCCCTAAACCAGGGGCGGTGTAAAGATAGCTACAAGGATCAGGGGCTCATCGTTGCTGTTCTCAAGGCCGTGTTCAACCCCTGCCGGGGCGATGGCGCAATCTCCGGGGCCGAAGGCGATTTTCTCTCCCCCCAGTGAGCATACGCCTCTGCCCGAAATAACCATGAAGGTTTCGGCGGAATTGGGATGGGTGTGAGGGGGAATAGCATTGTGAGGCTCTATCTTCACAAGGTGCAGGCTCATGGCCGCGTTGGTCTGGCTTGAGACGAGGACTTTTGTCCACACCCCCTGGAACCGTGAGTGTGGCTGCCATGGCATTGAATCGCTGTGGACAATCTGCGGCTCCATAGCCGCCTCCCCTCTTGCTGGCATTTTTATGACAACTCTTTCCTCTTCAGAGCAAGCTCGTAGATAGCCCCGGCCAGCTTGCGTATGTAATGGCCCTGTTCCACCCTTTCCACCCACCGCTCCGGAATCCCCTGGATGCCGTTGAAGGCACCGCTGAGGGCTCCCGTCACAGCAGCCGTGGTGTCAGTATCATACCCACCCATGACCGCCGTCACGACTGAGGTGGCAAAATCCCCGGGGGTCCTGAGGAAGCAGTAAAAGGCGGAGGCAACCGTTTCAACGACATACCCACCGGTCCCGAGAATTCTGAGAGCCCGCTCCGGCTCAACTCCTTTGCCGAGCAACTCCCCGGCCCTCCTCATGTTCTCCGTGACCCTGGAAGGGCCGACAAATTCGCAGACCTCTTCCAGAAGACCATCAGGGGATGCTCCGGATGCCAGCCTCGCCACAGCGTAAGCAACCGCCAGGCCTCCATTGATGGCCTCGGAGTTGCGGTGAGTTATTATCCCCGCCTTCTCCACATCCTCCCTGAGCCTCTCGGGGGTCCAGGCGTTCAGGAGACCCACGGGGGCAATGCGCATGGCCACGCCGTTGCCTGCGGCGAACTCGCCTTCTATGCCACTTTCTCTCCAGCTTGCTCCGCTCATGAGCTGTTTTATAGCCCTGAGCGTTGTGTGGCCTATCCCCCTCGGCGCACCCTCCTTCACCCAGCGGATGAACTTCACCGCCAGGTCTTCGGGGTCAACTCCTCCCTTCTCCACGATGCTTTCAGCGTGGATCAACATCATCTGGGTATCGTCGGTGAACTGGCCGGGGCCGAGTCCGAGGTCTGGGGAGGGGAGGAAATCATCCACCTTTCCGTAGAGCTTCCAGATCCAGTCGGGGCTCAGGCCTTCTACAGGCATCCCCAGCGCATCACCTATGGCAAGGCCCAAAAGGCAGCCCTCAAATTTCTCCAGCACCTATTTCCTCGGCTTCCAGATAGCGGATCTTAGCCGGGTCACTCACACGGTCCACGAAAAGTATGCCGTTGGTGTGGTCAATTTCGTGCTGAAGGGCTCTGGAGAGGAGGCCAGTGGCTTTTATCCGGACCTTTTTGCCGTTTATGGTCTGGGCTTTGACCTCAACGAAAGCGGCTCTCTTTACCTCCCCCACAATTCCAGGCAGGGAAAGGCAGCCTTCTTCCGCTTCCTCTTCCCCTTCCATCTTTACGATTTCGGGGTTCACGAGGGCGAACAGCCGGCTTTTCCCGTTCCCTTCCTCGGGGGGCAATTCAATGACCACAACCCTGAGAGGGACTCCTATCTGGATGGCAGCAAGGCCTATCCCCTTCGCCGCCCTCATGGTATCCACCATATCCTGGACGAGGGCTTTCAGCTCTTTGTTGAAATGGGTAACCTCCCTGGACTTAACCCGAAGCCGGGGATCTTCTCCCGTGATGATTTTCCTCACCATCTTTCCTGCTCCCCGTTAGGATTATATCGCACCCGGACCGGCTTTGTCAAAGTGCTGGACAAAATCCACCGGGTGGAGTATAATCGGATGGAAGTTTGAAGGCCAGGAGGAAAACATGCGGGAAATCCACTGCAGCGTTATAACCGATACCGTAGCTCGCCTCTGCCAGGAAGCCAACTTTTTCCTCGGAGAGGATGTTCTCAGGGCTCTTGAGGACGCCCTCGCCAGAGAAGAATCTCCTCTCGGCAGGGAAATTCTCTCCCAGATCCTGGAGAATTCCAGGGTCGCCGTCCAGGAGAGGTTGCCCCTCTGCCAGGATACAGGCCTGGCTGTGGTCTTCCTGGAACTGGGCCAGGACGTCCACATCGTAGGAGGAAACCTCTACGATGCCATTAACGAGGGAGTGAGGCGAGGTTACCGGGAAGGCTACCTCCGCAAGGGGGTGGTGGATAAGCCTTTCTCCGCCCGCAAGAATACCGGCGATAACACCCCCGCCATAATCCACACCGAGATCGTCCCCGGGGACAAAATCAAGATAACCGTGTGCCCGAAGGGCGGGGGGAGCGAGAACATGAGTGCCCTCGCCATGCTCACCCCGGCCGCCGGCCGCGAGGGGATAATAAACTTCGTGGTGAACACGGTGGACAGGGCCGGGGCCAACCCCTGCCCTCCCATAATCATCGGCGTGGGGATAGGAGGAAACTTTGAGTATGCCCCATACCTGGCCAAGAAAGCCCTGCTGCGCCCTGTGGGTCAGCCCCACCCCGACCCCGAAGTGGCCGAGCTGGAGAGGGAAATTCTGGAAAGGGTCAACAAACTGGGGATTGGCCCCCAGGGTTTCGGGGGCAGAGTGACCGCCCTGGCCGTCCACGCTGAAGTAGCTCCCTGCCACATAGCCAGCCTCCCGGTGGCTGTCAATATCCAGTGCCACAGCGCCCGCCACAAAGAAGCTGTAATCTGAGGAGGAGCCATGAAGATCCAGACCCCTCTGACCGATGAAGTGATTGAGAAGCTCAGAGCAGGGGATAAGGTGGAAATAACCGGAGTGATCTACGTGGCGAGAGATTCTGCCCACAAGCGCCTGGTGGAGGCGCTGTCCAGAGGAGACCCCCTGCCTTTTGACCCGAAAGGGCAGGTCATTTACTACATGGGGCCATCGCCGGCCCCACCGGGCAAGCCCATAGGTTCGGCGGGGCCCACCACTTCGGGGCGGATGGACCCCTACACCATACCTCTGCTTGAAGCGGGAATAAAAGGCATGATCGGGAAAGGCGAGCGCTCTCCCCAGATCAGGGAGGCCATCAAGAAATACAAGGCGGTATATTTTGCTGCGCTGGGGGGAGTAGCCGCCCTGCTTGCCAGCCGGATAAAGGAAGCGCAGGTGATTGCCTACGAGGACCTGGGAGCTGAAGCCCTCCTGCGCATTTACGTGGAAGATTTCCCCGTCATTGTGGTGAACGACATCTACGGGGGAGACGCTTACGAGGCCGGGAGAGCAGCCTACAGGTTGGCCTGAAATGCCGTCCCAGAAGGTTCACGACGTGAGCTGCCTGGCCGCGGCTGCTCTTGTAGCCTCGGCCGGAGTTGTGCTGTGGAACATGCCTCTCCTGGCTGTTTCGGCCGGAACGGCTATGGGCATCTTCATCCACCCGGATTGGGATTACGCTGAGGCGAGGGGGGTCCTGGCTGAGCTCGGCCCCCTGAGGTATCTCGTCAAACCATACGGCCTTTTAGTCCCCCATCGCCACTGGTTCTCCCACCTCCCGGTGGTGGGGACGCTGGGCCGAGTGCTCTACATAATGCTGCCGCTGCTTCTCTTAGGGTTCGGATTCCCCGGAGGGAACCCGATCCCGGCCCTGCTGCGCAACAGGTATTTCTGGTTCGGTTTGCTGGGCCTTTCCCTTGCCGATACATTGCACTTCGTCTTAGACATGGTTCAGACCGGCTTCAAGCGTTTCATCCGCCAGCTTGCAAGAGGCGTCAGGGAGAAGATCTGATGGAGATAACCTGGTTCGGTCATTCCTGCTTCCGGATAAGGGAAAAGGGTGTGGTCATCGTCACCGACCCCTACGAGGAGGCCATTGGCCTGACCTTACCCCCGCTCAGGGCTGATATAGTTACGGTCAGCCACCACCACCCCGGCCACGGGAACTGGAGAAAAGTTAAGGGGGAGCCGAAGGTCCTGGATAGCCCCGGGGAATATGAAATCAAGGGGGTATTCATCACGGGCATACGCACTTACCACGATTCCCGGCAGGGAAAAGAGCGGGGGAAAAACGTCGCTTTCCTCCTGGAGTTTGAGAACATAAGCGTGTGCCACCTCGGAGATATCGGGCACATCCCCGACAGGGACCAGCTGGAAGCCCTGAACCACGTGGACATCCTGCTGGTTCCTGTGGGTGGCGTATCCACAATAGGGCCAGCTCAGGCGGTGGAAATAGTGCGCCTTCTGGAGCCATCCATAGTCATCCCCATGCACTACCATGTTAAGGGGCTGAACTTCAGGCTCAATTCGGTGGAAAAGTTCTTCAAAGAACTGGGGCTCGCCCCGCCCAGGCCAATTGAAACCCTCAAGGTTACAGCACAGAACTTGCCTTCGGAAACCCAGTTTTACCTTCTTGAAAGGCGGGAACAGCCATGAGGAAGTTCATCCTTGCAGCCATGATACTGATAGTCCTGGCAGGATGCGCTCAATCACCTTCCGATCCGGATAAGCTTTTAGAGGAAGGCAAAGCGAAGATGAAAGTGGGTGATTTCCAGGGGGCTGCCAGGGCCTTTGAGGAGGCCATAAAGGCGGGTGCCTCCGGGGCCGAAGTCTATTTCCTCCTGGGAAATGCTCGCTTCCAGCTCGGCGATTTTGGCTCCGCCATTGAAGCCTACAAAAAAGCCCTCTCCTTTGACCCCCAGCACCTGGGGGCCCTGAGCAACCTCGGAGCTGCCCATTACGCCAGAGGCGAGCTGGATGAAGCCATCCGTTACTACCTGAAAGGCCTTGAGATCAAACCAGACGATGCCGAACTCCACTACTTACTGGGAGCGGCTTACATCCAGAAGGGCCAGCTGGACGAAGCCCTCGGCGAAATGGAGGAGGCCATCAGGCTTAAGCCCTCTTTCCCCGAGCCCTACTTCGGCCTCGGGGTAATCTACAAAATGCGGGGAGAGAAGGAGAAGGCCGTGGAAGCCTTTGAGAAATTCCTGAAAGTTGGCCAGCCACAGGATCCCAGAGCAATAGAAGAGGCCAGGAAAATGCTTGAAGAACTCCGATGAGGAGGGTGAATATGCCGGAGAAAGAGATAATCCCCAGGGTTGAAATGCCCCGACAGGATCCCGAAGTCCGGAGGCGGAACTTTGAGGAAGTTGCCCTGGGCTACGACTACGAAATGGCCCTAAGGGAAGCTTCCCGCTGCCTCCAGTGCAAGAAGCCCAAGTGCGTGGAAGGGTGCCCTGTCAACATCAACATCCCGGGCTTCATCTACTACCTCCGGGAGGGAAACCTTGAGGAATCCATCCGAGTGCTCAAGGATAAGAACAACCTCCCGGCCATCTGCGGGAGGGTCTGCCCCCAGGAGACCCAGTGCGAGGCTGCCTGCGTTCTGGGCAAGAAATACGAGCCTGTGGCGATAGGGCGGCTGGAGCGCTTCGTGGCCGACTGGGACATAAAGCGGGGGTTCCGCATCCCCGAACTCCCCAAACCCACCGGGAAGCGCATAGCGGTGGTGGGCTCGGGGCCGGCAGGCCTGACATGCGCTGCGGACCTGGCACGGCTCGGCCACAAGGTGACAATCTTTGAATCCCTCCACGCTCCCGGTGGAGTCCTGATGTATGGCATACCCCAGTTCCGCCTGCCCAAGGAGATAGTCAACGTGGAGGTGGAATACGTCAGGGCTCTCGGGGTGGAGATTGAACTCAACTGCGTGGTGGGCAAGACGGTGACCCTGGACGAAATCTTCAGGGAAGGATACGATGCTATCTTCCTGGGCACAGGGGCCGGCTTACCCCTCTTCATGGGCATCCCCGGGGAGAACTACAATGGGGTCTTCTCCGCCAACGAATTCCTCACCAGGGTCAACCTCATGAGGGCCTACCGCTTCCCCGAATACGATACACCCATAATGGTGGGAAGGAGAGTGGCCGTGGTGGGGGCGGGTAACGTGGCCATGGACGCCTCCCGCTCAGCCCTGCGCCTGGGTGCCGAGAAGGTCATCATCGTTTACAGGCGGTCCAGGGAGGAGATGCCCGCCAGAGCCGAGGAAGTGGAGAACGCCGAAGCCGAAGGGGTTGAGTTCATGCTCCTCACCAACCCCGTTGAAATCCTCGGCGACAGCAACGGCTGGGTCAGGGGTATGCGTTGCATCCGGATGGAACTCGGTGAACCCGACGAATCCGGCCGGCGCCGCCCGGTGCCCATACCCGGTTCCGAGTTTGAAATTGAAGTTGACATGGTGATAATGGCCCTCGGAACCAGGCCCAACCCCATCGTCTTCACCGACGCCGATAAGCTCCAGAGGACAAAGCACGGCACCGTAGTGGCCGATCCGGTGACCGGGAAGACCACGATGCCCAGAGTCTGGGCAGGAGGGGATATAGTCACGGGAGCAGCTACCGTGATCAGCGCTATGGGGGCCGGCAAGCGGGCCGCCGCCGATATCCATTCTTACCTCATGAGCAACGAAACGGGTTGGCCTCAGATTCGGGGGGGGTAGTGCCCGGCCGGGTGCTTGAGGTTGCAGGCCTCTTCCTCAAGCTCGGTTTCACGGGCTTCGGCGGGACTGCAGCCAATATCGCCCTCATGGAGCAGGAGACGGTTGAGAAGCGCAGGTGGCTCACCCGCGAGCACTTCCTCGACCTGCTGGCCGTCACCAACCTGGTCCGGGCCCGAATGCAGTGGAGATGGCCTGCTCCATTGGGTTTGTCCGTGCTGGATGGTTGGGGTTGCTGGCCGGGGGGATGTGCTTCATCCTCCCGGCCTTTTCGTTGAGCCTTGCCCTCGCCTGGCTGTATGAAAAGTTCGGCAAGCTGCCCCAGGTGGAAGTCCTGTTCTACGGGATAAACCCGGCCGTGATGGCTTTAATCCTCGGGGCTGTTTCCAGGCTGGGCCGAGCAGTCATCAGGGACTGGAAGACGATCCTCCTGGCACTCGCCTGCCTGCTGGCCTCCCTCTCCGGTTTCAACGAGGTCCTCATCCTGTTCGCCTCAGGCCTGGTGGGAATGCTGATCTTCACTCCCCCTTCGGCCCGGGAGGATAAATTAACGCCTCTGGCCCTGCTTTTTCCCCTTTCACTCCCTCTAACGCCGATCCCCTGGGGCAGGCTCCTCACCCTCGGGCTATTCTTCCTCAAAGTCGGCTCCTTCCTCTTCGGAAGCGGGATGCTCCTCTACGCTTTCGTCCAGAAGGATGTTGTGATCCGCTACGGATGGCTGACCCAGAAGCAGCTTCTGGATGCGATAGCCGTGGGCCAGATGACCCCTGGCCCGGTTCTCTCTTCGGCCACATTCATAGGCTACCTGGTGGCGGGACTCCCCGGTGCTCTGGTTGCTACTATCGGGGTCTTCATGCCTTCTTTCTTAATAGTGGCCCTGCTGGTGCCATGGGTGAGGCGACTTAGCGGCTCGGAGGCGGCCAGGGCTTTCCTCCAGGGAGTCAACGTGGCAGTGGTCTCCCTCATCTTCACAGTAGTCCTCCACCTTTTCCCCAACGCCGTCGGCGACCTGTGGACGGGAGCCATTTTAGTGCTGGGACTCTTAGCCCTCCTCCGCTTCAACCTTGATTCCTTCTGGATTGTGATGGGTGGAGGAATTCTCGGGGCGCTTCGGTTCATCCTCTTTGCCCACTGAAGTCCGGCACACGCATGGAGGTCTCTTGCACAATCTTCTCCCTGAAGTTATAATAAACTCAAAGCCCTGAGCGAGGCTCAAGATGAAAAAATTCCGGTTTTTTATTTTAGCCATCGCCCTGTTCTCAAGCTCCTGCCTGCCCAGGACCACACCTCCGGCTCCTGTTGCTCCTTCGCCCACGCCTTCTCCGATCCCCGCGAACGTGGTAGCAATCGTCAACGATCAGCCCATCTTCCGCGATGCTCTTGAGAAGCAACTCCGGCGCCTCCAGAAAGCCATGGAGATCTCCGGGGAGAAGCCTGACCCCCAGACTCTGGAGCAGATGCGCCGTCAGGTCCTGGAAGCGCTGATAGATCAGGCCCTGATGGAGCAGGCTGCAGCAAGGCTTGGGATAGAGGTGACCCCGGAGGAACTGGAAGAACAGGTCCGGAAAACCATACAGCAGGGAGGGGAGGAGAATTTCAACCGCTGGCTTCAGGAGAACGAACTGACCATGGAAGAGTTCAGGGAGATGACCAGAGCCCAGCTCCTGAGCATCAAGCTCTTTGAGGCGGTCGTGCCTCCCCCCCCCGAAACAATGGAACAGGTCCACGCCCGCCACATCCTCCTGAGCAGCGAGGAGGAAGCTCTGAAAATCCTGGAAAGGCTCAAAAAGGGAGAAGACTTCGCCTCTTTAGCCCGTCAGTATTCACTGGATGAATTCACCAGGGAGCTCGGCGGCGACCTTGGCTTTTTCCCCAGGGAGCTTTCCGGACTTCCCCCCGAACTGGAGGAAGCGGCTTTCTCCCTGGCCCCGGGCCAGATAAGCGGGGTGGTAAAGAGCTATTACGGCTACCACATAATCCAGGTCCTGGAGAAAGATCCCGCCCACCCCCTCTCAGAAGAGGCCAGAAGGCTGTTCCGGGAGAGGAAATTCAGGGAATGGCTGGAGAAGGAAAGGGCCTCCGCTCGCATTCAAAGGTTCCTGGAATGAAAAAATTCTGGGGCTGGATCCTGATAATAGCCGGGGCCTTGCTCCTTGGGGCTGTGCTTTTCATCGGAGCGCGCCTCTGGCTTTCCCACAGATCCTTTGAACTTTACCCCAGAAGCGACCCTCTCAGGAGCTTTTCCCCGGACGATGTGAACCCATCCCTGGCGCTCCTCTCTCTGGCCGGCCACACTGATCCCCAAGTTTTCGGGAAAGCCCTGGAGGAAGGGGAGCTGGAGACGGCTTACGTAACCCTGGCCTTCTCCACTTCCATGGGACACCAGGAAAAATTGGGCGGATGGATTTCCCTCGGCCGGGCTTTCGGGGCAGAAGGGCTCCGCAGGAAGGCCCTCCTTTCCTACGGCCAGGCCTACAACATTGCCCTCCTGAGCCCTTACCTCTCCGATCCCGAACGCGCCGATGCCCTCATCATGATAGGAAAAGGCCTGGAAGAGATGGGGGAGAAAGAGAGGAGTTCCTTCGTCCTTCGCCAGGCTGAAGTTCTGATCGCCTTCAGCCCCTACCTGAAGAAAGCCCAGCGGGTCGTCCTGGCCCGGAAACTGGGGAAAGAAATAAATCCCGGCGAGGCATCCTCCGAATACCTGCAGCTGGCACCGCTCATTGAGGAGTTCTCCTCGCCTCCGGAGGATTACTACAGTGCAAAGGAGCGAGAGCTCGCGGCCTTTTCCGCTTCCTCATCGCCCGTTGAGAAGAACCTGAAAGCTCTGAGGGAGGCTCTGAAAAGCGAAGATTCCGCCAGGCTCGCCCTGATCCGGGATAAAATCGGATCCGAAACAGCCCTTGCCCGGAAGGCAGGCTGGCTCCTTGAGGAGATATCCTGGCTCACCCTGAAATACCGGGTAGCGTTGAAGGGCTTCGGGGTCAGCCTTGTGCCCGAATGGGAGAAGGAAGCCGGCTCAATCCGGCAGGAGCTTGCCCATGCCTACGAAGAACTCTTCGCCATATACGCCGAAGAGGCCGTATCTCTGCCCGAACCCCGGGAAACAGCCAGGGCCTGGACTGAAATAGCGAACCTGAAAGCCTGCTACGCCCTGATCGGCCTCTACGTTGATGCATCAATCGGAGAGGTTGCGGCCGAAGTTAAGGAGGCATGTTCCGGGGAAAAGTCGGGACCCCTCCAGCTCATCTTTCTGGATGCCCCGCAGATTTTTGCTTACCGGGGGGAAAGCAGAAAATAGACTGAGGAGGCGCTGATGCTCAGAAGGGTCAAAGTCAGCGATGCGGTGCTCAGGGGTCTGGCCCTGCTTTTCCTGATGCTCACCTTCCTGGTGGGAGGGATTTACCTCATCATTTTCCTGAACCCTTACGCCCCTATCAACCCATTCCCTCCTCCATCACCTCAGCCTGTGGCCAGGCTCACCCCTGAGG
>DAOUCW010000070.1:0-6327 GCA_034431695.1 Anaerolineae bacterium
GCGAGGAAGGAGATTATGCGCCTTCGGGCCAGGCGGGGGTCGTTGCGGCGCCCGGTATCCTCCCAGACGAGGCCGGGGAGGAGGCGGAGTTCGTTCCAGGAAGTGCTATCAAGCCACGCCTGCCAGAGGTCCACGAGCCTCTTGCTGGAGGGAGACCTGAGCCACGGGCGCAGTCTGGCCGGAAACGGCTTTATTTTCCCCTCTTCCAGGGTCACAAGACCAAGGGCGCTGGCGGTGTGCTGGACCAGGGAGAAGAAGACCTCGCCCCAGGTTGGGGGCCAGACTCCCCTGTTTTTCATCAGGCTGATTATGGCCTCGGCTGTTTCAGGGGGGAGGGCGCCTTCAGGGGTGGCTTCGGCCGGCTCCTTCTGGAGGTGGACAAGGTATAGGAAGAGGGCTTCGGCCAGGTAGTGGCCTGACGGTAACTGGCGTGCGGGAACGATGGGCTCCGGAGTCCGGGTGCTTTCCGCCGGCGGGGCCGGAATGAGGGTCTTGAGGTCGGGCGGGATGTATATGACCTCGGTGAGGCCGGATTCGGCGAGCTCAAAGGTTTTAAATATAAGGCCTAAGAACCAGAGCTTTTCGGCAGGGCCTGCGGGATTTTCCCACGGCCTCTCTCGCAGCAGCTTTGCAGGCCCAAAAGGCCTTATGGGGCCGTAGCGGCGGGTGAAGAAGGCCGCCGGAACCTTCCCTCCCCAGCGGATGAGGTTATCAAGGGCTTCGCGTTCCTCCGGGGTGAGGGCACCCAGGACCTTCCCCAGAGCTTCGGGGTCCTTCATCAGGGATTCAAGGCGCTTGACGAATTCGTGCCGCCCCTCCGGTCTCGGGCTCAGCCCCCACTGCTGGGCTATGATTTCAACCATTATCGTTTCATGTTCCAGGAGGCTTTCCCTGAGCTCCTTCATAGCCCAAGGGAAGAGCGGAGGAGGGAAAAGTTGAAGCGCTCGTCCAGAAGTTCCTCAAAGCGGGCTACTTTCTTCTCCTGGTAGAAACGGCTCCGGCCGAAGTAGTTCTCCACGAGCTCCACGCTGGTGAAGGTATCGTGGCGGACCAGGACCATTGGGACTCCCACTTCCTCGGCCCGGCTCAGGATTATCGGGCTGGGACGGATGTTGCCGGTGAGGACGACGCACTTGGTGGAGGTTTCAAGCGCAGCAAGCTGGATATCGGGCCTGTCGCCACCGGTTATGACCACTTTGTTGGGCCTGCGGCGGAAGTAAGAGAGGGCCAGCTCCACGTTCATGGCCCCTACCATCACATACTCCACGAGTTCGTCGGTCTTCTCCGGACAGCAAAGGATCTCTCCGTCCAGAACTTCCACCAGCTCCTTAACCGTTATTGAAGCCAGGATCCTCTCGTGGGGCAGGACTCCGAAGACCTTCACCCCCTTCGCTTCAAGGTAGGGGCAAACCACTTCTTCAACGAATTGCATTCTGGGCTTCGGCACCATGTTTATCACCACTCCCAGGAGCCTGTCCTCAAGGCGGGCTTTGGCCGTGAGGGCATCATCCACAACTTCAAGGTCCGATGCGTATTTTACCACCACCAGAGCCGGGATGTTCAGGGTCCTGGTGATCTTCGGGGCCGAGAGCCCGGCGATGTGCCCTTCCCGCAGGGAACCGGCTCCCTCCAGCAGGACAAGATCTCTGTCTCTGGCGCACTCAGAGCAGGCCTTCTTCAACTTCTCCTCAAAATTCTCCCCGATCTTCCCGGTCAGGATCCCTTCCACCACGTTTGGGGTGAGGGCGATCGGGAGCAGGTCCGAGGTGGGTTGAGGCAATTTGAAATAGCGCTTGAAGAAGAGGACATCCTCGTCCACAATCTCGCCATTTTCCTGGCGAGCGGAAGTGCTGACGGGCTTGAGGTATCCAACGGAAAGGCCCTCCTTCAGGAACCTGGTCCCTATCCCGAAGCAAAGGGAGCTTTTGCCCGAGAACTTTTCAATTGATGAAATGTAAAGTATGGCCATTTCACTCCTCCTCCCTTGGTTTCATGGGCTCAGCGTTATCCTCATATCCACGGCCATGGCCCCCTTCCCTTCTTCCAGGACCATGAGCGGGTTTATATCCATCTCCACGATTTCGGGGAAGTCCACCACCAGCCTGGCGACCCTCAGGATCACGTCCACAACGGCTTTGAGGTCTCCAGGAGGCTGCCCTCTCACCCCCTTCAGGAGCTGGATGGATTTGATCTCGTTGAGCATTTCCTCTGCCTCTTCCCTGGAGATGGGGGCTATCCTGAACGCCACATCCTTGAGGATTTCCACGTATATCCCACCCAGGCCGAACATCACGAGGGGGCCGAACTGAGGATCCCTGCTCATCCCTACTATCACCTCTCTGCCTCCCCGGACCATCTGCTGGACCTGGCAGCCCCATATGGTGGCATCGGGCATGTAGCGGGTGGCTCTGTATACCAGGAGGTCAAAGGCGTCCCTGACTTCGGAAGGGTTCTGGATGTTCAGCCTGACTCCGCCGATGTCAGTCTTGTGGATTATATCCGGGGAGGCTATCTTCATGGCGACGGGGAAGCCTATCTCCTCGGCTATGGCGACGGCCTCTTCGGGGGTGCGGGCGAGGGCCGTTCGGGGCCCCCTGATCCCGCAGGCCTCTAAGATGGCCCTGGCCTCGGCATCGCCCAAGAGCAGCCTCCCCTCCTTCCTGGCCTGATCTATCGTCCTCCTGATGGTCTCAACATCAAAGTCAAAGGTCGGATACTCCGGCAGCGGCTTCCTGAGCCATTGCCTGTATTCCCACATGGCCTTGAATACGGCCACGGCTCTCTCGGGGACATCGTAATTGGGAATGCGATATTCCCTGAGGATGCGAGCTCCCTTTTCGGTGGTGGCCCGCCCCATGAAAGAGGCCAGGACAGGCTTGGAATATCGGGAGGCTATTCTGCCCACGGCTTCGGCCGTTTCTTCCACCTGGGTCATCACCTGCGGGGTGAGGATAACCAGGACTCCTCCAACATTCTGATCCTTCAGGATCGCTTCCAGGGCCAGGGCATAGCGCTCGGCCAGGGCATCCCCCAGCACATCCACTGGGTTGAGGACGCTCGCAGCCGGGGGCAGGTTTTCCCTCAGGAAGGCCATCGTTTCCGGGGAAAGGCTTGCAACTCCAAGCCCTGCCCGCTCGCAGGCATCAACGGCCATTATCCCCGGACCACCGGCATTGGTTATTATAGCTATGGCGTTCTTCTCCAGAAGGGGCTGGCGGGCAAAGCCGATCGCCAGGTCAAAGAGGTCCTGCACCGATCTGGCCCTTATTATCCCCGATTGTTTGAAGGCTGCCTCGTAAGCCCTCTCCGACCCCGCCAGGGTTCCGGTGTGGGAAGAGACGGCCCTGGCGCCTGCCCCGGTCGTCCCAGCCTTTATGGCAAGGATGGGCTTGGTTCGGGTGACCCTTCGGGCTGTCTCCAAGAAGCGCTGTCCATCAGCTACACCCTCAAGGTAAGCGGCAATCACCCTGGTATTGGGGTCCTCTTCCCAGAGTTCGAGGAAATCCACCTCGTTGAGGTCAGCCTTGTTGCCCAGGCTCACGAACCGGGAGAACCCTATCCCCTCCACGAGGGACATGTCAAGGACGGAAGTGCAGAGGGCTCCGGACTGGGACATGAAGGCTATGGAGCCGGGCAGAGCCATGGAAGCGGCGAAGGATGCATTGAGGGGAATTACGGTATCTATGAGGCCCAGGACATTGGGGCCGAGAACCCGGAACCCGTAGCGGCGGGCTATTTCCACCAACTTCTTCTCCCTTTCCAGGCCCTCTTTCCCCACTTCTTTGAATCCGGCGGAGATGACTATGAGCCCCTTGACCCCCTTCTTCCCGCATTCCTCCGCCGCCTGAAGGACGAGGTGGGCCGGGATCACGATGACCGCCAGGTCCACCTCATCGGGAACCGAGAGGATGGAAGGGTAGCACTTAAGGCCAAGGATTTCTTCGGCATTGGGGTTGATGGGGTAAACCTTCCCCTTAAAGCCGGACTTTATGATGTTGGAAAGAACTCCGTAACCGAGCTTTGTGGGATCCCTTGAAGCGCCTATTACCGCTACAGATTTTGGGGCAACGAAAGCCTCCAGCATATCGGCACTCCCCTTGTTGTTTGTCTGAATTATACATTCTCCACCCGCCATCCGCAATTTTGCCAGATCGCTAAGTTGTGCTATACTTTACTTGACTTAAAATCCCCCACGGGGAGGACTTATGCGAGCTGTAGATATCATCGCCAAGAAGCGTGACGGCCTTTCCCTCACCAAGGAAGAAATTGAGTTCTTCGTTCAGGGAAGCGTTCAGGGAACCATCCCCGATTACCAGATTGCCGCATGGCTGATGGCGATATACCTGAGGGGCATGACCGTCCGGGAAACCGTTGACCTGACCCTCGCTATGGCCTTCTCCGGGGAAGTCCTGAACCTGAAGGAAGTCGCTCCTCTGACTGCGGACAAGCACTCAACGGGCGGGGTGGGCGATAAGACCACCCTGGTGGTAGCCCCGCTCGTCGCCTCCCTGGATATCCCCATTGCCAAGATGTCCGGGAGGGGCCTCAGCTTTTCCGGTGGGACGATAGATAAGCTGGAATCAATCCCCGGCTACCGGGTTAACCTCAGCGTGGAAGAATTCAAGAAGATGGTGAAGGAGCACGGCATCGTGGTTTCGGGGCAGACGGCCGAGCTCGCCCCGGCCGATGGGATCTTCTACGCCCTGCGCGATGTGACCGCCACAGTCCCCAGCATACCTCTCATCGCCAGTTCGGTGATGAGCAAGAAGATAGCCGCCGGAACGGACGTGCTGGTCCTGGATGTCAAGGTGGGCAAGGGGGCTTTCATGAAAAGCCTTGATGATGCCAGGGCCCTGGCCCAGCTCATGGTGGATATAGGCAAGAGCGTGGGCAAAAAGGTTGCGGCCATAATCGCCGATATGAACCAGCCCCTGGGCAGGGCTGTGGGCAACGCTCTGGAAGTCAAAGAGGCGATTGAAACCCTCCAGGGCAGAGGACCAAAGGATTTCCTGGAACATTGCCTGATTGTGGCCACCGAGCTCATACGGCTTTCCGGCAAGGCCAGGGATTCCCGTCAGGCCAGGAGCATGGCCGAGAAAGCCCTGAACGAAGGAAAGGCCTGGGAGAAGTTCGTGGAGTGGATTGAGGCGCAGGGGGGAAGCCGCCAGGCTGTGGAGAACCCGGACCTCCTCCCCAGGGCCAGATACAGGGAACCACTCCTTTCCCCTCGCTCCGGCTACATCTCGGAGCTTGACGCCATGGAAATCGGGATGGCTGCGGTCCTCCTCGGCGGGGGCAGGGAGAAAAAGGGCGAACCCATAGATTACTCGGTTGGGATTGAACTGGAGAAGAAGGTGGGGGATTACGTGGAGAAAGGGGAAGTCCTCCTCTACATCCACGCCAACGATTACTCCCGCCTGGAGCAGGCCCGTCAGCGCCTCCTCGGAGCCTTCGCCTTCAGCGAGAGCGAACCCCAGCCACTGCCCCTCATATACGAGGTCATACGATGAAGGTGGCAATCCTTTCGGATATACACGACCACCTGCACAATCTGAGAGCCTTTGAGCCGGTCCTTGGGGAAGCCGAAGCGCTCATATTCTGCGGGGACTTCTGCGCACCTTTCACCCTCGCAGCCCTGGCCGAACTCTTCAGGGGTCCAATCCATGCCGTGTTCGGGAACAACGATGGGGACCAGTGGCTCCTCTCAAAGGTGGCCTCACGCTTTGAGCATGTTCGTCTGGAAGGGCCTTTCGCACGCCTGGAACTGGGTGGCAGGAAAATCTTCGTCGTCCACTATCCTGAGATAGCCGAAGATGTGGGAGCTTCGGGGCGATATGCCCTTGTATGCTTCGGCCACAATCACCAGGCAACCGCGAAGAAACTCGGCCAGACTCTCCTCCTCAACCCGGGCGAAGTGATGGGACGCTTCGGAATTTCCTCAATCGCCCTCTACGACACCTCTACCGGCGAACCGATCTTCTATTCCCTCCAGGAAGGGAAACCCGTTCCCTGGCAGCCACAAACCCCGATTGCGGAATACAGGATTTAAAGCCCCTTTCTCCGGCCTTTGCCCGCAGGAAATTCTGCTTCGGCGCCCACGCTGAAGGGAGCGTCCCTTTTGGCTTCTCAGCAACTTCCCTCGGGTGAGGCGTTTAAGACCCTCCTCATGCGGGTGGGGAAAGCTCTGAGGCAAATGGACCCGGAAGCCTGGGAGGTCCTTCTGGTTGATGGAACCGGGTTTGGGTTTCAGGACCGATATGCCCTTGCATGGTGCCGTGGGAGGACTTTGCGTGAGGTGCAAGCGCATGTGAGATTGGTCCTTCTGGC
>DAOUCW010000071.1:0-8572 GCA_034431695.1 Anaerolineae bacterium
GCCCAGGTAGCCCAGGCCATCAACAACGCCGAACTCTACCGCCTGATAACCGACCAGGCTCAGAAGCTGGGCGATATGCTCCAGGAGCAGGCCGCCGAAGCCTACCGCATCCAGACCATCCTCTCCTCCATTACCGACGGAATCCTGGTCCTGGACGAGAGGAAAAACATCCTCCTGCTCAACCCTTCCGCCGAAGAGATGCTGGGCGTGAGAGGCGCCTCCCTGGCCGATCGCCCTCTGAGGGAAATCGTATCTGCTGCCTCGGAAGAGGAGAGAGATTTCGCCCTCAAGTTCTATACCGACCTCCTCATCCACATCGGCAAAGTTAAGGAGCCGGGTGAAACGGCCTCCTTCAGGGTGGAAGGGCCTCGCAGAGTCCTGGACGTATCCCTGGTGATGGCTCCTGTGGGACGTGGTGGAGCCATGGGCACCATCGCCGTCCTGAGGGATATAACCAGGGAGGCCGAGATAGACCGGATGAAGACCGAATTCATCTCCACCGTCTCCCATGAACTCCGCACTCCCATGACCTCCATAAAGGGTTACACCGACCTCCTCTACATGGGAGTTGCCGGCCCCCTGACCGAGCAACAGAAACGCTTCGTCACCATCATCAAGAACAACACCGACCGGCTTGCCAGCCTCGTGAGCGATATCCTGGACATCTCCCGCATAGAGAGTGGCAGGGTCCGCCTGAACCTTGAGCGAGTCTCCCTCAAGCAGGTAATTGACGAGGTATCCCTCGCCTTTGAACACCGCATCCGGGAGAAGGGCCTCAATTATACCGTTGACATACCCGATGACCTCCCTCCTCTGTGGGCCGATAAGGACCGCCTCAGCCAGATCCTCACCAACCTGATCGGCAATGCCTGCCAGTATACTCCCGAAGGTGGCTCCGTAATTGTGACGGCCAGGCAGCAAGGGGATATGGTTCAGGTGGACGTGAGGGATACCGGCATAGGGATAGCACCTGAGGACCTGCCCAGGATCTTTGACCGATTCTTCAGGGCGGACCACCCGGTGGTGAGGGATACCCCAGGGACCGGCCTCGGCCTTTCCATAACTAAAGCTTTCGTTGAAATGCACGGCGGCCGCATATGGGTCCAGAGCGAGCTCGGCAAAGGCTCCACCTTCAGCTTCACAATTCCAATCGCTGCGGAGGAAAAGATAGAGGAGAAGCCGGTCACAGTTCTGCCGAAGGAGGAGAAAAAGGGGAAAATACTGGTGGTGGAGGACGACAGGGATGTGGCCGAGCTCATCCGCCACAGCCTGGAGGCGGAAGGCTACGAGGTAACCGTAACCCTCACCGGTGGGGACGCCCTCTGGCTGGCGCGGGAAATGAAGCCAAACCTCATAACCCTTGACATCCGCCTCGGCGATATGGATGGCTTTGAGCTTCTGGAGCAGCTGAAGAAAGACGAAGCCACCGCTTCCATCCCGGTGATAATCGTCTCAGTGGTGGCCGAGCCGGAGAAGGGCTTCGCCCTTGGCGCCGCCGATTACATAACCAAACCCTTTGAAGAGGAACAACTTGTGATGAGCGTCCGGAACATACTGGACGCTCTGGATGGCGGCAGGCTCAATAAGATCCTCGTGGTGGACGATGAGCCCGATACGGTGAACTGGCTCGTGGAGGCCCTCTCCCGATACAACTTCAGGGTGCGGGGCGCTTACAGCGGCGAGGAAGCCCTCAGGATCGTGAAGGAGGACGCCCCTCACCTCATACTCCTTGACCTCAAGATGCCCGGCATTGATGGCTACGAAGTCCTGAGGAGGCTGAGAGCAGACGAAACGACCCGCCACATCCCGGTGATCGTCATAACAGCCAGCCCTGTGGATAAGGAAAAGACCAGGGTCAAGGTCCTGGGGCTTGGGGCGAAGCGCCTTCTCGTCAAGCCCTTCAGCGTGGAAACCCTTGTGAGCGAAATAAAGCGGGTCATGGCCGAGCCATGGAGTTAGACCGGAGCTCGGGGCGAGGGGATGCTTGAATAACCTTAAAAGAGGAGCGCCCGGATGTCATCGCTGGCTTTCGTGGTGAGGGAAGAAACCCCTGAAATAGAGAGGACCATTGAGAGGGAAAACCGCTGGGCTTTCATCCTGATAGCGGTCACCCTTCTCTCTGCCATTGGCGTGGTGGCAATCTCCGAATGGGCCATCAAAAAGCCCACCGGAAGCATCGCCCTCTCGGCTTTCATCAGCGAGGCCGGCTCCCTCTGCCTCTATTTTTTGGCCCCGATATGGTTCATGCTCTGGAGGCAGAAAGAAGAAAATGCCCTGAAGATCGCCCTGCTCGTCTACCTCTTCAACCTGGCAGTGATGGCCTCAGTTGATTACCTGACCAAGGGTGGGCTCCGGCAGGAACTGCACCTTTCCCCCCGCATCCACAGTCCCAGACTCCTGTGGGGGCTCCTCATGCTCCTGCCCTGGCTTCCCCTCGCCCTGCTGGCCAGACGCTACCCCGCTGGCGCTCAGAGGATAGGCTTAGGGGCAACTGGCTGGAGGGAAAATGTCCTGATCGGCCTGCTGGCAGGAGGCCTCCTCGGCGCCCACATGCTCCTGGTGGTAACAGCCCTGGGGAAGAAACTGATCCTAAACCCATGGCCTTACCTCGTCTGGCTCCTGGGCTACGAGCTCGGAATCCAATCACTCGGGGAGGAACTCTTCTTCCGGGGTTTCCTCTTCAATTACCTCCACAACTACCGGGGGGCAGGGTTCTGGTCCTCCGCCTTCCTGAGCGGATTCCTCAACATCCTGGTCTACATGGTTAAAGCCCTGTGGGTGAGCTATGCTCCCCTCACCCTTGGCGCCCAGTTCTACATACTGACGATGGCCGTGGTGAATGCAGCCCTTTTCCGGCTGAGGGGGAACCTCCTGATCTGCTGGGCGAGCAATGCAGTTTTCAGCCTCTTAGCTTCGCTGGTGGTGGGTTGAAATGAAGAAGCAGAGCCTGTGGCCAATTTTCATCTCAGCCGTTTTCATCCTTCTCATAGCCTGGGTTCTCTACCGGACTCCGGCCGGTAGTCCTCTGCATGCCCTCCGCTACCTTTTCTTCATCCCGGTAATCCTCACCGCCTTCTTTTACGGGCTTGCTCCGGGGCTTGTGATGGTATTTGTCGTTGGCTCCATCATGCTCCCTCACATTCTGAAGACGGCTGCGGAGAACGCCTTCTCCGAACACCTTTTCTCCCTCTTAGCCGAAGTCCTGCTGCTGTTTCTCAGCGCCATAGCGGTGGACCAGTGGCTTGGCACCCAGAGGAGGCAGAGGGAATTTTACAGGGCCCTGAGCGACCTGGGCGAGCTCCTGGCCTCCCAGAAAGAAACTGATGCTCTCCTCAGGACGCTGCTGGAAAGCCTGATCCAGCTGACCGGTTCCAGGTGGGGCGAGATAATTCTTGAGGAAAATGGTTCCCTGGTCCGGAAGGCGGTCTGGGGCGAGCCAGCTCCCCGCAGGCCCCAGAAACTTGGCCCATGGCCGGGTCAAAGGACCATAGCCGAGCTGGTCATAAGGGAAGGCAGGAGAGTGACCTCGGCAAACCTGGAGCTGGACCCACGTTTCTCCCGCCAGGCCGAAACCCCTGTGCTTTTCAATTCCTTCCTTGCCGTTCCCCTGAGGATTCAGGGCAAAACCGTTGGCCTTGTAGCCCTGGCCAACAAGCCCGAGGGGCCTTTCACCAGCCGCGAAATCAGCATGGTGGAAAGCGTGGTCTCCAAAGGAGAGACCGCCCTGGAGAACCTCCAGTTTCTGGAAAGGGAAAGGAAACGTGCCGAGAGGCTCGCCGTCCTGAACGAAATAGCCCGATCGGTGAGCTCAATCGTGGACGCCAAACTTCTGCTCTCCACAGTGCACAGGGAAGTTTCCAGACTTATGAAAGCCGATAACTTTTACGTTGCCCTCTATAACCCCGAGGAAAAGGAAGTGGAATTCGCCTATGTCGTGGAGGAAGGGAAGCCCAGAGAGGGGGGCAAACGCAAGCTTATCCCCGGCAGGGGCTTAACCGAATACGTAATCCTGACCGGTAAACCCCTGCTCCTTTCCGGAAATGCTGTTGAAGAACTCAGGCGGCTTGGAATTGAGCCGGTTGGCCGCACTGCTAAGAGCTGGCTCGGCGTCCCCCTTGTGGCAGGGGATAAAGTCACAGGGGTTATGGCGGTCCAGAGCTATGAGGAGGAGAACCTGTATTCTCACGAGGACCTGGAAATACTCCAGAACATCGCCTTCCAGACGGCCATAGCGCTGGAAAATGCCCGTCTCCTGGAACGGACCGATAAAGCTCTCGCCCAGAGGGTCAAAGAACTCACCATCCTCTCCGAACTGGACCGTGAAATGGCCATGGTTTCCCTTGATTTAAATCGCCTCCTCAAGCTCATCGTAGAGAGGGCTGTGGCTTACACCGGCGCCGATGCAGGCCTCCTGGCGTTGCTGGAAGAGAGGGAAGAGAAGAAAGGCCTTTACCTCAAGGAGGCCGTGGGTTATCCTCCGACCATTGAGAAATACACGGATACCCCCTACCCCCTCGAGAGAGGTATAACGGGCAGGGTGGTGAGGACCGGCCAGGCCGTCCTTTGCCCCGACGTCAGCAAGGATCCCGATTACGATCCTGTCAGGGAATCAACTGTTTCCCAGCTTACGGTCCCCATAATCCTGGAAGGAAAGGTTCTGGGGGCGATAACTCTTGAAAGTTCCCATCCCGATGCTTTCACACCCGATGACCTCTCCTTCGTCCGCAGCCTGGCCGACAGAGCAGCCATCGCCATAAATCAGGCCAGGCTCTTTGAAGAGGTGCGCCAGGCTTCCGAGGCCAAAAGTGCCTTCATCGCCGATATATCCCACGAGCTCCGCACGCCCCTCGCTTCGGTCAAAGGCTATACCGACCTCATCCTCGGGGGCAAGGCTGGCCCTCTGACCGAACGCCAGGCGGAATTCCTGAGCAAAGTCCGCAATAATGCTGAGAGGATGGAGAGACTGCTGAAGGATTTGAGTGAGCTCTCCAAAATAGAAGCGGGCAAGGTCCCCCTGAGCATCGCCCCGGTCAAACTGAAAGATGTGGTGGAGGAAGTGGCGGGTTTATGTAAGGAGAAGGCGGAAGAGAAGGGCCTGATCATCCGAATTGCAGTGGATGAAAGCCTTCCCCCTGTGAGAGCCGATCGCCTCCGGCTCACCCAGATCCTGTCGAACCTTGTGGACAATGCCTGTGCCTACACACCTCAGGGAGGCAGAGTGACCATCAGGGCTTCAACGGAGGACAGGTTTGTAAAAGTAGAGGTGGAGGATACGGGCATTGGCATACCGCCGGAAGAGCAGCCCAAGATATTCAGGCGCTTCTTCCGGGGATCGCACCCTCTGGTCCGGGAGCGGCAGGGGACAGGCCTCGGCCTCCACATCACGAAGAAGCTGGTTGAAATGCAGGGTGGAGAAATCTGGTTCAGGAGTGCTCCTGGCGAAGGCACTACTTTCACCTTCACTTTGCCCATCTGGGAGGAAAGCGGAGGCAAAAATGGCGAGAATCCTCGTGGTTGAAGATGAAAAAGACATACTGGAACTGGTGGAAATTTCCCTTCAGCTCGGTGGCCTTGAAGTAATCAAGGCTGGGGATGGGCTTGAAGCCCTGGAGAAGGCCTTAACCGAAAAGCCCGACCTGATTCTGCTTGATATAAAAATGCCCGGTCTATCCGGCTACGAAGTGTGCCGGAAGCTGAAGGAGCTCCCCCAGACCAAGAACATACCGGTCGTTTTCCTCACAGCGAGAGGGCAAGAGCATGAAATCAGGGAAGGTCTTGAAGCTGGAGGCGACGATTACATCGTTAAGCCCTTCGCTCCCGATGAGTTGCCGCGCAGGGTCAAAGAGATCTTGAGCAGGTTCAGGAAATGAGTGCGATCATCATCAACGGGAGCATTGTCCATTACGAAGCGATTGGGCGGGGCAAACCCCTGATATTCCTCCATGGCTGGCTTGGCTCCTGGCGATACTGGCTCGGGAGCATGGAGGAGCTTTCGCCTTACTTCAAGACCTATGCCCTGGATTTCTGGGGATTCGGCGATTCCGATAAAACCTACGAGCGCTTCACCCTGAGGGATTACCTGGAGCTTCTGGAAGCCTTCGTGGAAAACATGGGTATAGTCAAGCTCAGCCTGGTGGGGCATTCCCTGGGAGCCATAGTGGCAGTTCGGTTTGCAGCAAGCCATCCCGACAGGGTGGAAAAGCTTGTGGCGGTGAGCCTTCCGATCAGCGGCAGTTCCATCAATTTTGCCCTCTTCCGGGAGAATCGCTTCACCAGGCTTGCTCCCCCGGAGTATCCCGAACTCCAGAGGGAAATCCAGAAGGCCTCTTCAAAGGCCATAGAGAAAAGCGTGTGGTCAGTCATGGAGCTGGACCTGCGCCTTGAACTCCTCAACCTCAGAATTCCCACACTGGTCATTTACGGTGAAAAAGACGGGATCATCAGCACCGAAGCCCTGACGGCTTTCAAGGATTTCAAAGCTCCCCTGCGCTTCATCGTCATACCGGGGGCGCGCCACTTCCCGATGCTGGAGGAATCCTCCAAGTTCAACCGCCTCCTCAAGGAATTCCTGGCCCTGGGGGTTGAGCTGGACAAGCTGGAGGTAAAGCAAGAGTGGCGGAGGAAAATGGGTTAACGGAGGAAGAAAATGCCTTCAAAATTCAGGGTATACCTTAAGTTCGCCCTACCGTTCCTGCTTGGTTTCCTCCTTGGCTGGCTTGTGATAGGCTGGTGGCTCTGGCCGGTCCGGTGGGTCAATACTGACCCCTGGGACCTCAGGCCGGAGTTCAAGAAGCACTACATTCTGATGGCCGCCGATTCCTACGCCCTTGACCACGACCCAAATGTCCTCAGGGAGCGCTTCAGTGGTTGGCCTGAGGAAGAATTGTCCGGCCTGATTGAGGAAATCAAGCGGGAAAGACCTGGCGATATAAGGCTGGCATCCCGCCTGGATGAAATAAAGGCAGCCCTTAACCTGCCAGAACCTTCTGCGCCTCGGCCTCAAGCTGCCAGGGAGGGACGTGGGCTTCTTCCCATTGTCCTGGCTTTGACTGCAATCCTCCTCCTCCTGGTAGCGGTTGGCATCGCTTACAGGTTGTTTAAAGAAAGGCTCCCGCAGGTTTTCGCCAGGGCTCCCAGGCGTCCCGCCAGGCCCACCAGACCCAGCCCGGAGCCCGAGCCAATTGAAGGAGAATACAGGGAATTCTACCCCATCGCCCGGTATTCGGCCACATACAGCTACGGCGACATCCGCTTCGCCGAGTCCTTCCCCATTGAAAGCCCCAATGGAGATTATCTCGGAGAATGCGGCATTGAAACCTCGGAGCTCATGAGTTCCGGCGATCCCCCGAAAGTGGTGGCCTTTGAGGTGTGGCTCTTTGACAAAGAAGTGAACCGCACAGTCTCAAAAGCCATAACCATCCCCGAAGTTGATGAGGCGACGGAGGCAAGCCTGAAATCACTTTCCGGAGAAGTGATAAAGGCCAGGAAAGGCGAAGTTGTGAAGCTTGAGACCAGAAACCTGGAGACCCATGTCACTATCAGAGAAGTGTCCATTGACCCTAATGAGAAGTTCTTCACCCGCCTTGGGGTGGAATTCAAGATTTACCGGAGACAAGCGGCTCAAGGATGATAGTCACCCTGAGTTTTGAAGGGCCCCTTTTCAGGTTGAGGCCACTCTGGGCTTTTGCAGCAGGCCTCCTGGCTTCGGGCGGTTCGCTTCCCCTTTTGCACATTCTCCTCCTCCTCTTCCTGGTGGAAGGGGTGATGCCCGCGTGGTGGCATTCTCTCCTGACCCTTTCAGGCCCCGATTTCCCCCCTCTTCCATCCACGGGGAAAAAGTTCACCTTTCCCTACGCTGTTCCTGGCTCCCTTGCCTGGAGGACCACGGAGGCACTGGGCAAGCTCGCAGCCTGGTGGGAGAAGGACTTCTGGCCCGAGAGGGGCAAGGCCTTTTCTTCCCTCCTGGCGTTCACATTCCTCGCCCTCTCCCTTTCCCACCGAGCCGGACTCTGGCCCGTCCTTGCGCTGGCGGGAGCATTGGGGCTTGCCGGTGTCATGTGTGGGAGGCGAGGGATGTCCATTTCCATCTGGAGGGCTTTTTACTCAATAACCGTGCCGTGGCTTGCAGGCTACACCGCCGTCCGCATCCCGGGAGCTTTACCCCTGTTGAGTGCGTTCCTCTTCGGATTTGCCGCGTGGGTGCTGGAGAACGGGCCTGAGGGGTGGAAAAGCTGGCCCCTCTTAGGTTCCCTTGGACTCCTTTTCCTCACCTTCTGGTTTGGAGGCCAGCACCTTCTGGCGGGAGGCCTCGCCTGTCTCATGCTGAGCCTCCCAGGAGCAAAGGGCGAGAGGCGCCACCATCTCCTCCTCCTGGCCCTCCTATTGAATGCCCTGGCCCTGAGGCAGAGCATCCGGTAAAGGTTTCATCCCGCACCGTGACCGCCCGCAGACCTGGTGCAGTTCCGGAGGCATGGAAGGACCGCGCCCGGTCCCCTCAGGGGCCGGAAGGGGTGGGGAGGGCAAAGAAGCGTCCCAGGCCATCCGGCGAATAATACACCAGCAGGTTCTCAGT
>DAOUCW010000072.1:0-4719 GCA_034431695.1 Anaerolineae bacterium
AAAAGGGAAGCCAGCGCATCGAAATCGGCGTTCTCGTGGGTGAGGATTATTTCCATCCATTCCTATCTCCTGTGCTGCGACGCACACCTGCTGCAGAGCGTGGTGTAAGGCAAAAGCTCCAGCCTGCCCTCCTCTATCGGTTTGCCGCAGATCTCGCAGATCCCGTAAGTCCCCCTGGCAAGCTTATCCAGTGCCCTCTTTATGTCCTTGACCTTCTGAGCAGCTCTGTCCCTGAGGGCAAGGTTGAGCTCCCACTGGATTATGTGGGGGTCCCCCACGCCAAGACCGTAGTCCCCCTTTACTTCCAGCCTCTTTTCCAGCTCTTCAAGCTCCTTAGTGGCTTCTTCCAGCTCTTTCTCCAGAAGCTGGCGAAGCTTTTCAACATCAACGGGCATAAATGAAAAACCTCCCCTTTCGTTCAGGCGGTTTGGTGACTTTCCAGGGGTTACTCTTCTCGCTTCATCTGCCGCAGCATGCGGCGGCGGGCTTTACGGATGGCTTTGCGGAGCTTTATCCGCTTCATCTCGCTCTTGGAAATATACCACCTCTTCTTCCGGACGATGCTGAGGATCCCCTCTTCCGCTACCTCTTTCCGGAACCTTTTGAGAAGGTTTTCCTGGGACTCGCCTGGCCTGAGAACGACTGACATTTTGAACGGACACCCCCTTTCTTCGGTCTTGGCACTACATATTATACCCCGAAGGGGGAAAGCTGTCAATTATCGCAGGAGGGGGGTTCTCTTACGGTTCGCCCGAAGCCGGCGGTCCTTAACCGAAAAGACACGCCGGTAATCGCAAAAAACCTTGACCTTAACTGAGCCAGGGAGTATAATAAACCCCCGCAGGGGTATCCCTTCTCGCAAAGGAGGAAGCGAAATGATAGAAATCCGCATCCACGGACGCGGTGGACAGGGAGCGGTGGTTGCCTCGGAGGTCCTCGTCACCGCAGCCTTCCTGGAAGGAAAATACGTCCAGTCCTTCCCCCTCTTCGGAGTAGAAAGGAGAGGAGCCCCCGTCATGGCCTTTGCCAGAATCTCGGAGAAACCAATCCGTGCCCGCTACTCAATCTACAACCCGGACCACATCGTGGTGCTTGATCCCACCCTCATAGAGGCCGTTAACGTCACCGAAGGCCTCAAGGAGGGGGGGTGGATCCTGATCAACTCGCCGCACCCCCCTTCTTTTTTCCAGAGCCTGCTCAATCGCTACAGGGTGGCCACAGTAGATGCCAGCTCCATTGCCGTCGCCCACAGGTTGGGAACATCCACCGCTCCCATCGTGAACACCGCTATCCTGGGGGCTTTCTCCAGGATAACCGGGATCGTCCGCTTTGATTCCCTGGCCGAAGCCATAAAGGAGGCGGTTCCTTTCAAGCCCGAAGACAACATCGCCGCCGCCAGGGATGCTTTTGAGAAAGTGCTCTTCTGAAGGAGGCTCCAATGGCAGAAAAGGCTAAAATCGTTACCTTCCGAAGCGTTGAAGAAGTCCCACCCCTACCCGTATCCCTGGCCGATACCCTTTACAACAAGACGGGCGGATGGCGCT
Source organism: Anaerolineae bacterium (assembly GCA_034431695.1). Lineage (GTDB taxonomy): Bacteria > Chloroflexota > Anaerolineae > SpSt-600 > SpSt-600 > SpSt-600. Next base: position 1,545 of record DAOUCW010000072.1, read on the forward strand.
ACCTGAGGCCTGTCTACGAAGATAAGAGGGCACCCTGCTCGTTCAATTGTCCCTCGGGGGAAGACATCCCCGTTTACGTTGGCCTCATATCCCAGGGAAGGTTCCTGGAAGCCTGGGAAGTCATCCGCTTTGAGAACCCCTTCCCGGCCGTGACCGGTCGGGTTTGCCCCCATCCGTGCGAGAAGGAATGCAACCGCAACCATTACGGAGGGGCCATATCAATACACCGGCTTGAGCGCTTCGTGGCCGATGTGGTGGAGACCGAGGGGAAATTCCCCAGGCCTTCCGCCAGACCCGAAGGCCCGAAGGTAGCCGTTATAGGTTCGGGGCCGGCGGGATTGTCCTGCGCCTACCACCTCGCTCGCAGAGGCTACAGAGTCACCGTCTTTGAGGCTCTCCCGGAACCCGGTGGCCTGATGCGCTACGGCATTCCCGATTATCGCCTCCCCAAAGATGTGCTCATGCGCGAGATCGCCCTCATAGAGGCCCTCGGGGTGGAAATCCGCACCGGAATGAGGCTCGGTGGGAACCTCTCCTGGGGCGAGCTGCGGGATTACGCTGCCGTATTCCTGGCAGTGGGCTTCTCCCGGAACAGACCCCTGGAAGTCCCGGGCGAAAATGCCGAAGGGGTTATCCCCGCCCTGGAATTCCTCAAAACCCTGAACCTCAAAGGCCCCGGAGCCCTCAGGGAGCTCTCGGGGAAGAGGGTGGCGGTGATCGGCGGAGGGAACTCGGCCATGGACGCTGCCCGCTCTGCCCTCCGCCTCGGAGCCCAGGCCACCCTCTACTACCGCCGGACCAGAGAAGAGATGCCCGCCATCCCCGCCGAGATAGAGGAGGCCGAGGAAGAAGGCATCCGCATGGAATTCCTGACGGCCCCGGTGGAGATCCTGACCGCTAACGGCAGGGCCATGGGGGTGCGGTTCATCAGGATGCGCCTGGGGGAGCCCGATGCATCCGGCAGGCCGCGCCCGGTCCCCATACCCGGCTCCGAATACACCGTTGAAGTTGACTACGTTATCCCCGCCGTGGGCCAGGAGGCCGACCTGAGCTTCCTGGATGGCATTGAGGAACTGAAGGTGGAGAAAGGGCGCATAAAGGCCGAACTTTCAACCCTGGCTGCCCCGCGCATCTTCGCCGGAGGCGACATCGCCACAGGCTTCGGAACGGTCACTCACGCCATAGGCTCGGGGAAGAGAGCGGCCCTGGCCATAGACCGGTTCCTCAGAGGGGAAACCCTCGCCGGATTCCCTCCCCTGGAGAGGAACGTCTATGCCGTCGTCAGGCCCATCTCCGAGACGATCGTGCGATTTGAGGACCTCAACCTGGCCTACTACCGCTGGGAGGAGCCACTGCCCTCAAAGCAGATTCCGATGGAGAGAAGGCGCTCTTCCTTTGAGGAAGTGAACGCAGGCCTCACCGTGGAGGAAGCAATCAGGGAAGCCAAAAGGTGCTTCGTCTGCGGAACGTGCGTCATGTGCGACAACTGCCTGATCTTCTGCCCCGACCGGGCCATAAGCCGCAGAAGCGATGGATTCGGGTATGAGATTGATTACGATTACTGCAAGGGGTGCGGGGTGTGCGTCAGCGAGTGCCCCCGCAATGCCCTTTCCCTCAAAGAAGAGGCTTCCTTCTCCGGCGGGCTGGCGAACCGGGAAGGATGATTTCGGCAGGCACAGGAGGAAATGGTATGAAAAAGGTAATGACCGGGAACAGAGCCGTAGCTTACGGCGCCAAACTATCAAGGGTGCAGGTCATAGCCGCTTACCCGATAACTCCCCAGACCACCATCATTGAATACCTGGCCGATTTCTGCGCCAGGGGAGAGCTCAAGGCCGAATTCATCAAAGTGGAATCGGAACACTCAGCCCTGGCGGCATGCGTGGGAGCCTCGGCCACAGGGGCAAGGGCTTTCACTGCCACCTCGGGCCAGGGCCTCCTCCTGATGCACGAAATAATCCACTGGGCGGCAGGCGCTCGCCTCCCCATAGTCCTGGCTGCCGTCAACAGGGCCGTTGCCCCCGGCTGGAGCATATGGACCGAGCAGAACGATACCCTATCCCAGCGCGACACAGGCTGGATGCAGTTCTACACCGAAAGCAACCAGGAAGTTCTGGATACGGTCATTCAGGCCTACAAAGTAGCCGAGAAGGTCTCGCTCCCCGCCATGGTGGTGCTGGATGCCTTCGTCCTCTCCCACACCTCCGAAATCGTGGACATACCACCTCAGGAGGTGGTGGACGAATACCTGCCTCCCTATCGGCCCCAGTATAAGCTGGACGTGGACGACCCCAGAGCTTTCGGTGGCCTCGTCTACCCGAGCGACTGGACTGAGCTCCGGTATAAGATCCAGCAGGCCCACACGGAAGCGATTGAGGTTGCCCGTGAAGCCGACAGGGAATACGGTGAGCTTTTCGGCCGCTCTTACGGCCTGGTGGAGAAGTATCCCCAGGACGAGGCCGAGGTGGTCCTGGTAACATCGGGCACGGTCACCAGCACAGCCCGCGATGTCATTGACGAATGGCGGGAGAAGGGCCACAGAGTCAGCCTGCTGAAGGTGCGGCTCTTCCGACCTTTCCCGGCCGAAGATATACGGAAGGCCCTTGAAGGGGCCGAGAAAGTAGCGGTGATCGATCGCAACATCTCCTTCGGGCACGGCGGAATCTTCGCCCAGGAAATAAAATCTGCCCTCTACGGGATCCCGGATCGGCCGGTCCTCTTCTCCTTCATCGCCGGCCTCGGCGGCAGAGACATAACACCCGCCACCATAGATGGTATACTCCGCTACACCTTCTCCCACGACCGTCCGGAGGAGGATACAATCTGGTTTGACCTGAAGAGGTAAAGGAGGAAAGCCATGGAAGCTTACCCTCGTCCGAGGTTTGAGCCGAACTACAGGATATCCGAGGAAGAACTCCTCAAGCCGGGGCATGTGGCTTGTCCCGGGTGTGGTGCTGCCCTGGCAATGCGCCTTGCCCTCAAAGCTCTGGGCAAGAACACCATCGTGGTGATACCGGCCTGCTGCTGGTCAATAATAGCCGGGCCGTTCCCCTACTCCTCTCTGGATGTTCCCCTCTACCACACGGCCTTTGAGACGGCGGGCTCCCTTTCCTCCGGGATTGCGGCGGCCCTGAAGGTCCTGGGCAGGGAAGACGTGACCGTCATGGCCTGGGCG
>DAOUCW010000073.1:0-13343 GCA_034431695.1 Anaerolineae bacterium
TCTCCCCCATTGCCACCCGGCGGCCGAGCTCCCTGACCCTTCCGACGGTTTCATCGTCAAGCAGGCTCTCGCCAGGGCCGGGGTAGAAGACGGCAACGCTCTCCACCGGAACGAAACCCAGGGCGTAGAGGAAGGCGTTGAGGAATGGCCTGGCCACCCCCCCCCACGGGGAAAGGCCCGCCACCGCTATCACACCGCCGGGCTTCAGTTCTTCATCTTTCCGGACATCCCACCTGGGGGAGAGCATCAGTAGGCGGTCAAAAACGCTCTTCAGGGGGCCAGGGACGTTCAGGAAGTAGGTGGGTGCTGCCAGGATGATGCCATCGGCCTTGAGGGCTGTTTCCAGGAAGAAGTTCATATCATCATCAATGGGGCAACCCTCGCTCCGGAAGGCACACCGCATGCACCCGGTGCAGGGCTCAATGTGGAGGTCGGTGACCCTGAGGGCTGCCACCGAAGCCCCGGCTTCCTGAGCGGCGTCAAGGGCGTGCCTGCCCAGGCCCTCGGAGTTGCCCCACCGCCTCGCCGAACCCACAATCCCGAGAACGGTCCCCATGGCTCATCCTCCGCCATCACTCGCGGCGGTAAGGTATGCCCGAAGCTGCCGGGAACCTCCTCTGACCGATGGCCACCGTCACCACCAGGAGTGTGGTGATGTAGGGAATCATGTGCACGAAGTAGAAGGGGATGACCTCCTTCACTCCGGGGGTGATGGCGACGGCGTAGGCGAAGCCTTCGGCGAAGCCGAAGATGAAGGCGGCGGCCAGGGCCAGCAGAGGCTCAAGCCCCGCAAATACCACGCAGGCCAGGGCGATGAACCCTCGCCCTGCGGAGATCTCTTTCACCACCCCGCCGAACCAGCACAGGGGCATGAAGGCCCCTCCCAGCCCGCAGAGGGCTCCCCCCAGAACCGAGGTGAACAGCCTTATGAGGTCAACCCTTATCCCGGCCACGTCCGCAGCCTCCGGCCTCTCGCCGCAGGCTCTTATCCGGAACCCGAGGACGGTCCTGTGGAGGAGAAAGTGGCCCAGGACGGCCAGAGCTATGGCGATCACGGTCACAGGGTTTATCCTGCCTATGGGGGTATAGAGGGGCTGGACCATGAGGGTGCGGGGGAAGAGGTGGATACCGGGGAAGGCCCAGATGGCCCTGAGGAGGAAGGGGACGAAGCCCAGGGCGAAGATGTTGATACCCATGCCGGCCACCACCTGAGCTGCCCTGGCGTATACGCTCACCAAGCCCATGAAGAGGCCTATCAGGGCGCCGATGAGCATCCCTAAGAGCAGGCCAGCCCAGCCGTTCCCGAAGATTTCGGCCCCGTAGACCCCCAGGACCGAAGTTATGAGCAATATCCCCTCCAGTCCGATGTTCACCAGGCCTGCCTTCTCATTTATGCACTCGCCGATGGCTGCCAGGGCCAGGGGAGTCATGGCCAGGAAAGTGGCTTCCAGGATGGATAGGGGTCCGAGGCCGGCCACCTCTATGCCGTAGAAAGCGAGCAAACTTATTACAATGATGCCGATAATCCAGAGGATCCTTTGCCGGTTCATCGCCTGAGTCTCCTCCTTATCATTGCCCAGAGTTCGGGGATGGAAAGGGCCACGATTATGATGCCGTTTATGGCCCTGACCATTTCCGAATCAACGCCCGCCTGATACTCCATGTATCGGCCTCCGTGCTGGAGAGCGCCGTAGAGGATGGCAGCCAGAATTCCTCCGAGAGGGTGGTTCCGGCCTATGAGGGCCACACCAATTCCGTCAAAGCCCAGGGAAGAAACGTTCCCAAGAGTAGCGTAGAGGGACCAGGCGGGGGGTCGGCCTATGATCTGGGTTGCCCCGGCAAGCCCTGCTGCCATCCCGCCGAGGAGGAAGCTCATCAGGAGCACTTTCCTGGAAGAGACCCCGGCATAGCGGGCGGCGTGGGGGTTCTCCCCGACGAGCCTCAGCTCGTAGCCGGCCCTTGTCCCCCAGAGGTAGAAGTAAATGAGAACGCAGAAGGCCAGCGCCACGAAGATCACCGCCGTCAGAGTTGAACCCTCCACCAGCACCGGATACCTCGCCGTCGGGAGGGCGGGGACTGTCCGCTCGGCCCGGCCGGGCTGGGCAAGGTAGTAGATGGCCAGGTAGATGGAAAAGTGGTAGGCTATCCAGTTGAACATTATCGTGGAGATGACCTCGTGCACGCCGCGCCAGATCTTGAGGAGGGCAGGGATGAGGGACCAGAGGAGCCCCGCCACCATCCCGGCCAGGGTGGCCGCCAGGACGTGGATGACCGGGGGGAGGTGCAGGAGGCCCGCAACGGCCACGGCCCCTATCGCCCCGAGATACATCTGCCCTTCCGCCCCTATGTTGAACAGGCCGGCACGCACCCCCAGCGCGAAGGTTATGGCCGTTAGCATTATGGGGACGGCAAAAGCCAGAGTCTCCAGAATATCCCCGGGAGTCCCGAAAGCCCCGCGGAAGAGGGCCAGGTAAGCTTTGAGAGGCTGATACTTGAAGAAGAGCATCAGGATTGACCCGACTATAAGCCCTACGATTATGGCCAGCAGCGATTCAAGGATGGGACGCAGACTCTGGAGCAGCCTCATCGTTGACCTCCGGACTCATTTTGTGAGCCTCACTCCGCCCATCATCATCCCGATCTCTTCACGGGTGAACTCCCCAATTTTCCCCTCCCCCAGAAATTCGCCCTCATACATCACTGCGATCCGATCGCTCAGCTCCAGCACCTCGTCCAGGTCCGCCGAGACCAGAAGCACGGCCTTCCCGGCATCCCTCATCTTGATGAGAAGTTCTCTTATGTAAACCGTTGAGGCGATGTCCAGCCCGCGTGTGGGGTGGGCGGCCACGACGAGAGAAGGCTCCTTGCTGAGCTCCCTTCCTACCAGAAGCTTCTGCTGGTTCCCTCCGCTCAGGCTCTTGACCGGGGTCCTGAGGCCGGGGGCGACCACGTTGAAGGCCCTGACGATGTAATCGGCAAAATTCAGGATGTTGTTCCAGTTCAGGCGGCCCAGAGTTCCCGCAAACTGAGGTTCCCACTGCCGGCCCAAGAGGCTGTTCTCAGCCAGGTCAAAGTTCATCGCCAGGCCGAACTTGCTCTTATCCTCCGGTATATGAGAGAGGCCGAGAGCATATAGCTCCCGGGGTCCCAGCCCCGCGACGTTGCGGTCCCTCAGCCATATCTCCCCTTTGACGGGACGCCTGAGGCCGGTTATCGCCTGGACGAGCTCGCTCTGGCCATTCCCTTCAACCCCCGCTATCCCGAAGATCTCCCCGGCCCTTACCTCAAAGGAAACCCCCTTCACCGCCATTGTCCCGAAATCGCTCATCACATGGAGGTCCTTCACCCTGAGGACCGGTTCTCCTGGCTCGGCCTCGGAGCGGGCAGCCTGGGGGATGACCTCCCTGCCGACCATCATCACGGCCAGCTTCTCAAAAGTGGCCTCGGATGTGGGGAGTTTGCCGGTGGTCACTCCGTTCCGCAGGACCTGTATGCGGTCGCTGATCTCCATTACTTCCCGGAGCTTGTGGGTGATGAAGACTATGGCCTTTCCCTGGGCCTTGAGCCTGCGCATGATTTTGAAGAGCTCTTCCACTTCCAGCGGGGTGAGGTAAGAGGTGGGCTCATCCAGGATGAGGACATCGGTCCCGCGGTAGAGGACTTTGAGGATCTCAACCCTCTGCTGGACGCCCGCCGAAAGCAGTTCCACCGGCGTGTCAAGGGGGACGGCAAGGCCCGTCTCTTCCATGAGGGCCCTGATCCTCTCCCTCGCCCCGTTCAGGTCCAGGGGTGAGAGCCTCCCCGCCTTCTCCTGGCCCAGCAGTATGTTCTCCAGGGGTGTGAAGGGCGGGACGAGAGCGAAATACTGGTGGACCATCCCTATCCCAAGCTTGAGGGCGTCGGACGGGTTGCGGAAGTGAACTTTTTTCCCTTCGTAGTAAATTTCCCCGGAGGTTGGGGGCAGGAGGCCCGAGAGGATCTTCATGAGGGTGGTCTTGCCGGCGCCGTTCTCCCCCAGAAGGCCCACGATTTCTCCCCGGCTTATCTCAAAATCAACCCCTCTGAGGGCAACGGTGCCATCGGGGTAGACTTTGTGGATGGATTTCATCTCAATCAGGGGCCTGGAGCTCATGCTCTGCTTTCCTCCTGCGGAAGGTTATATCACCACGGAAAATCCGACAGCGGGGGTGGGGAAAAATAAAGGCAAGCCGCCGCTTGCCCTTCCCTTATTCCGGCCGAGTCAGACACAAGTAAGGGGGGAAGCCCTCTCAGGGCCTCCCCCCTCTCTCCCTTTACCCGAGTTCGTCGCGCCACTTCTTGATGAGCTCATCGGTGGTGACGGCCGGGACTTCAACGGCGCCGGTGCGGATCTGCTCCTCAAGCTCCTTGATGGCGCGCCAGACCCACTCGGGCTGGGAATCCCTCATCTTCTTGACCTTCTCGCGGATCTTGTCGGGCTCCATGGGGAGCACTTTCTTGCCGGTGAGCTTCTCAGCGTTGACACCCATCTGGATGAACTCGTCAAGGTCGGCCAGGGTGCTGACGGAGATACCCTCCATGAGCTCGCCGGCCACCTTGGTTCCGACGCCCAGGACCAGGACGCCCTTGTTCTCCTTGACGATGTCCCTGAACTTGCCGTCCACCACCAGCTTGGTGGCGTAATATACGCCCTTGTCAACCCTCTTCATCATGCTGGCGATGACGAAGCCAGGGTTGATCCAGTCCTGGTTGGCGTCCACGCCGATCCAGAATGGCGGACCGTAATCCAGCTTCTTCTGCTCGGCGATTTCGGAGACGGCCTGGTTGATGCCAAGCCCAAGAGGACCGGCAATGTTGTATACGGCCACGGCGTCCTTGGCATACATGGCCTTGGCCGCCTCGTAGCCCTTGGTGATGTCGCTGAAGGTTCCGGTGTAGGTCCAGAGGACGAAGTCCTTGGTGTAGTCAAAAGCCTCGTTGGGCACGTTCTTCTTCAGCCACTCGGTGGCCCAGCGGGCACCCCACTTGTAGCCGATCTCAAACTTCCAGAGGACCGGAATTTCAATTCCCAGGACTGCGCCGATGTGAGGCTTGTCGTAGGCGGCGGCCAGGAGGGCTGCCAGGGCACCAACTATGGCGCTTCCCTTGTGCTCCTCGTAGACGATGTCCATCAGGTTGGGGAGAGGATACTTGTCGGGGGCCTTCTCCTTGATGATGGACTGGGCATAGGTGTCAATGCCGACGAAGTTCTTGTCGGGATACTTCTGGGCTACTTCGGCCAGGGCGTCGCTCAGGAGGAAGCCAACGCCAACGATGAGCTTGACATCGGGGTCCTTGGCAGCGGTGGTGAGGTTGGGGACGTAGTCGGCCTCCACCTTGCTCACGAGTTCAACCATTTCAACGCCGAAGTCCCTTTCGGCCTCCTCCCCACCCTTGAAGGCCATGTCGTTGAAGCTCAGGTCACCCCTTCCTCCAATGTCGGAAACAACAGCGATCTTGATCTTGGGTTTGGGGGTGGGGGTCGGCCTGCAGCCTGCCACGGCCATTGCTATGACCGTGAGGAGCGCGACGAGGATATAGAGCTTCCTGCTCATAGAGCACCTCCTCAGGGTGGTTTCAGGTTTATTTTAAGCCCCCTGGCACATATTGTCAAATTGCTCGCCTGCCCATAACGAAAAGACGGGCCCGAAGGCCCGTCCTCTGGTTCAGGCGAAGCGCTCAAAGCGGTCTTTATCGGCCTTGCAGATGGGGCACTTGAGGGGAGGAGAAGGCCTGGCACACAGGTAACCGCATACTTTGCACCGCCACACGGGCAACCCTTTCCCACTGAAAGGGGTTCCCTCCGCTACCCTGGCCGCTGCAGGGACCGCACCCCTCCTCTCGGGGACAGGGCCGGCTTTCTTCCTGCCCTGCGCCACTTCTTCCGAAACATAAAGTCCGCAGTAGCAGGCTCCATATTCTTCAAGGTCGGCATCGCGGTAATCGCATGGGCATATTATGTCAAGGTCTTTCTCCCTTTCCCCTGAGGCGAGGCGGCAGGGACATGCCATGTAACCGTATCGCTTCAAATTGGTGAGGAGCCCCTCCATCAGGTCCAGGACAAGGTCCAGGTCCGGATTGAGGTAGTATCCGGAAGCCTCCGCTTCCTGCTTCAGGCGCTGATAGAGTTCCAGGACTTCCTGAGACCTCTCGCTCATAGCCCGAGAGCCTCCTTTATGCGGGCTTCATCGTAGCCCACTATTACGTCTTTACCGTCAAGGACGAGGGTGGGGAAGGAGAGACGAGGGTTCCACCTGCTGACTTCATCCAGGATTCTCTTCTGCTCCTCGCCCTGGAGCAGATCCACGTAGACCAGTTCGTATTCCACCCCGTTTTCATCCAGGAGCTTCTTTGTCCTGCGGCACCAGCCGCAGGTGCTGAGGGCGTAAAGCTTTACTTTCCGCATTGCTTATCCCCTCTTGCTCAAGGCTTCTATCTGCTTCTTGAGCCATCTGGCGTGGTCAATTTCATCCTTAAGGTGCCTTTCCATTATTGAGACGGTTTCCTCATCCCCCATTATTTCGGCGATGAAGGTGGCATAGTCTTTGATAGCAAGCTGTTCTTCTCTGAGCTCAATTTCCAGCATTTCCCTTGTGGAGGCCTGGGCAGAGGCGGCGCCGATGGCTCGCCCCAGAATTGTTTCCTCACCTCCGGGCTCAATGGGGGTGCCTCCGAGCTGCTTTATGCGCTCGGTAAGCTCCTGAGCGTGGCGCTTTTCCACCTCCAGTATAGCCCTCACCCCCTGAGCTATGATGTCCTCCTGGATTGCCCGGGCATGGGCCGAGTAAATTTCCACCGCGCTCAGTTCGGCAGCAAGGGCTTTCCTCAAAGCTTCAAGGACATACTGATCAGCCATGTTTACCCTCCTTCCCGAGGGGACTTATAGCCCTCAGATTCTCCACCACTTCGGCAATCGCCTCCACCACGGCATCCACATCCTCCATGGTATTGAAGCGGCCGAAGGTGAAGCGCACCGAGCCGTGAGCCCTCTCGTGGTCCCCGCCGATCCCCAGGATTACGTGGCTCGCCTCAAGGGAACGGCTGAAGCAGGCCGAGCCCGTGCTCACGGCAAAACCACGCATGTCAAGGTGCAGGGTTATGGATTCCCCTTCCACGAAATGGAAGGTTATGTTGGCGTTCTGGGGTATCCTCTTCCACCGATGGCCGTTGAGGGTGGTGTGAGGTATCTCGCTGAGGATCCTGTCAATCAGGCGGTCCCGCATCTGCTGGAGCCTCTGATTTTCTTCAGGGGTGACGAGCTCCACAGCTCTGGCGAAACCCACTGCCCCAGGTATGTTCTCCAGGCCCGCCCTCAGGTTGAATTCCTGGTAACCTCCATCCATCCACTTGGCAATGGGCGTGCCCTTGCGGATGTAGAGGCCGCCTATGCCTTTCGGCCCGTGAATGGTATGAGCGGAGACGGTTATCAGGTCCACGGGGATTTCCCTCACGTCCAGTGGGACCCGGGTGAAAGTATGGGTGGCATCGGTGTGGAAGAGGCAGCCCTTTTCCCGGCAGATCTCGCCGATGGCTTTTATGTCCTGGATCGTCCCGATCTCCTGGTTGGCGTGCTGGATGGAGACCAGGATGGTTTCAGGGGTTATGGAATCCCGCAGTTGATCCAGGTCCACGAAGCCGTATTCATCCACGTCAAGGTAAGTAACTCTGAAGCCCTGCTTTTCCAGGGCTCTTGCGGTGTTCAGGACCGGGAAGTCCTCAATTTTGGAGACAATGATGTGCCGGCCTTTCTTCTGGCCGAGGGCCATGGCCACCCCTTTCAGGGCCATGTTGGAGGATTCAGTGTCGCCGGAGGTGAAGATGAATTCTTCCGGGGAGGCCCCGAGCCTCCCGGCAATCGTGGCCCTGGCTCTATCCAGGGCTTCCCTCGCTTCTATGCCCGGCGAATAGCCGAACTCGGAAGTCGCTACAGCGTAGATTTCAAAGAAATAGGGAAGCATCGCTTCCAGGACCCGCTCGTCAAGGCGGGTGGCTGCAGCGTTGTCAAGGTATACGTAACGGCGTTCCAATTTTACCTCCTTACTGCTCTGGCCTCTCTATCCAGCTTGGATCCCACCTCTCATCCAGAAGGGTGACCTTCGCCTCTTTCACTCCCGGGACTGAAGCGGCAATCATTCTGACCTGCTCCACGAGGTAGGAAGCGAGGGGGCAGAACGGAGCAGTGAGCACCATTTTCACCTCAACCTTGCCCCCTTCGTCAATGTTGATCTGCCTTATCATCCCCAGGGTTACCACATCCATGCCGATTTCGGGATCGATCACCTGGCGGAGGGCATCTTTCACCTGCTTTTCTGTTAATTCGGCCATTTTTACCTCCTCTTCACGGACTTTCTATTTCAAAGGCGAAGCTCAATGCTCCGGTCGGGCAAGCTTCCTCGCACGGGAACAGGAAAGCCAGCCCGCCGATGCACGAAAGGGAAAGAGAACAATTGGAAGGGCAACCGAAACGGAGCCCCTCCTCGCTGAGGCTCAGCGCGCCACAGGGGCAGGCTTCCACACACATCCCGCATTTTATGCACAGCTCTTCATTCACTTTCGGCACCATCCTTCTCCCAGCCATCTGAAGTTTCCAGTGAAAGTTTAGCGGGAGACTGCGGAGCTGTCAGGGACAAAAGTCTCTATCCCGCTTCCAGGGTGAATTCCTGGTAATCAAACCAGAAACCCGTGCGGTTGAGGTAATCGTATTCTGCCCGGAGGAGAGAAAGGTGCCCCTTCTCCTGGTTCACCAGGAACTCATACACCCTGCGGGCTTCCTCCGAGACGGCTTTGCTGAGTTGCTCCTCGTAAAACCTGATTGAAGCTTCCTCTATCTCCATCCCTCTGCGGAGGATTTCCTGCTGCTGAGGCGGGACCTCCACCTTTCCCTTTTCCCCGGAGGAGGGGAAAATTTCGGGGATCTCTCTGACCGGCAAGTTCTCAATGACGGGCCATTCCCCTTTTTCCAGAAGAGATTGGCGGACAGTCTGGAAGAGGCGAAGGTGGTTCATTTCGTCCCGGGCCAGATTCCGGAACATTTTCTGAGCTGTCCGGTCTTCAACCTTCTCGGCGGCTTCCGTGTAGAACTCTATCCCCTTTTCCTCAATCCTGATGGCGATTTCTATTGCATTAAGGGCCTCTGCTCCCATATCCCTGCACCTCCTCAGAGCCTTCCATCAGGGCGATCTCCCGCAGTTTTTCCCGATTGAGGATTACGATGTGCCCGCCCTGGCGGGTTATTAAGCCCTTTGAGGCGAAATCGCGCAATACCCTCCCGACGATTTCCCTCACTGTGCCGATCTGGGAAGCTATTTCAGCCTGGGTCCATGGCCTGTATTGGTCTTTGAGCTCGGCCTGCTGGAGGAGGAAACGGGCCAGCCTCGCCCGCACCGTATGAAGGGCCATCTCCTCCACCATGTTGGTCAGGTGACGGGTTCTGCCGGCAAGTTCCCTGAGCAAATTGGAGGCAAGGTGCCTGTCCCTTTCCACAAGCTGGCGGAAGGTGCCCGGCGGAAGGGCGTAAACCGTGGCCTTCGTGAGAGCATCGGCGGTGACAGTGTAGGGGCCACCGTCCACGGCCGAAGCCGGGTCCACTACCCTGCCAGGGCCCAGGTAATGGAGGACGATGTCCTTCCCTTCCGGGGAAAGGCGACGGACTCTGATTATTCCTCGCGCCACTATGTAGACGTAGCGTGCTTCTTCGCCCTGGAAGAATACAATTTGACCGGCCTGAAGGGATTGCTCAGCTACGGCAAAGGCTAACTCCCGGAGGGTTTGCTCCTCAAGGCCTGAGAAAATCGGGAAATTGCGGATTTTTTCCAGAGTTATGGCCATATCTTTTCAGGGCTCCACTCGCCACTCAATCCTTCCTTCCCGACGGAGGGTTGGCTCCGGTATCTCTGCCGGATATCCCATCACCACGAGCCCCACCAGGTCTTTGTCTCTGATGCCCAGGTGCTCGCTTATGGCTTCCTTAACTGCACAAATGCCACTGGTATACCAGCGTGTTCCGATCCCTTCGTTCCAGGCGGCCAGCAGGAGATTCTGGACAGCAGCCGCCACCGATAATCCATAATCAATGTCCTCGGAGACGGGCTTTTCGGAGAAAACGGCGATCAGGACAGGAGCCTGCTCCGCCGCATCAAGGAACCAGTCCGTCGCCCATGCTCTGTAAAGGGATAAAGACGGAGCCTTTGCAGCGCTCACAATCTGGGCAAATTTCGCCCTGAGCAGGGCCACGAGGCGATCCTTCTGGCTCCCGGCCAAGACCACGAAATACCAGTTCTGCAGGTCCAGTTTGGAAGGAGCCCAGAGAGCAGCCGAGAGAACTTTCTCCAGAACTTCGCGGGGGATGGGATCGGGCTTGAATCTGGTTATGCTTCGCCTTGAAACGATGGCCTCATAGACGTCCATAACTGCTCCCCATCTGGCGGAATTTGCTTCTCCATTATACTTGCTTCACCTGAAGAAGCAAAATTTTTATGACCGAGTCCGCCCGAAAATTGCATGGCCCCGGATGGCCCGAGGGGCTATTCCCACTCTATGGTGGCCGGTGGTTTGGAGGTTATGTCGTAAACCACCCTCCCCACACCGGGAACTTCATTGACGATGCGGCTGGAAATGTGCGCCAGGAGGTCAAAGGGCAACCGAGCCCAATCGGCTGTCATGCCATCGGTGGAGAGGACGGCCCTTATGGCTACCACGTAATCGTAAGCTCTGGCATCCCCCCTTACGCCGACGGAACGCAGGGGCGTCAGGATCGCAAAATACTGCCAGAGTTCTCTGGCTAACCCCGCCCCCTCCACCTCCTCGCAGAGGATCGCATCGGCCGCCCGCAGGATCTTCAGGCGCTCAGGAGTCACCTCACCCACGATGCGCACGGCCAGCCCCGGTCCCGGGAAAGGCTGGCGGTAAACCACCTCCTCGGGAAGGCCGAGGGCAAGCCCCACTTCCCGCACTTCATCCTTGAAGAGGTAACGGAGAGGCTCCACCAGTTCAAAGGGCATATCCTCCGGCAATCCCCCCACGTTGTGGTGGGTCTTGATGCGAGCTGCTGCTTTGCCTGTGGGCGAGGCTCTTGATTCTATGACGTCGGGGTAAATGGTGCCCTGGACGAGGAAACGGATGGGGCCGATCCGCCGGGCCTCTTCGGTGAAGACTTTTACGAACTCTTCGCCTATGATCTTCCTCTTCTCCTCCGGGTCGGTAACTCCCCGGAGCCTGTCAAGGAACCTTTCCCCGGCCTCCACCACTCTTATATCAGCCTTAACCACCCTCCCGAGGGCCGAAAGGACTTTCTCCCTTTCGCCTTCCCTCAGGAGGCCATGGTCCACGAAGATGCAGTGGAGCCTCTCGCCTATGGCCTTCGCCACCAGAGTAGCAGCCACGGTGGAATCAACTCCGCCGGATATGGCGGCCACGGCCTCCCCTTCCCCGACCTGCTCCCTTATGCGCTCCACGCTTTCTTCAATGAACGAGCCTGGAGTCCAGGAGGGGCTCAGGCGGCAAACCCTGAAGAGGAAATTGGCTATGATTTCCCTGCCCAGGGGCGTGTGGACGACTTCGGGGTGAAATTGCAGGCCGAAGATGGGCAATTTCCTGTGGGCGATGACGGCATAAGGGGAATTCTCGGTCCTGGCCAGGACCTCAAAGTCAGGGGGCAGTTCCTCAACCCTGTCCCCGTGGCTCATCCAGACCTGGAACCTGGAAGGCATCCCCACGAACAGGGGGTCCGGGTTTACCACCTCCAGGACGGCAGGGCCGAACTCCTTCCTGGGTGCAGGAGCCACTTTGCCACCGAAGGAATGAGCCAGAAGCTGCATTCCGTAGCAGATCCCCAGGATCGGAGCATTGCATTTCAGGATGTATGGAGGCAGAGAGGGCGCTCCCTCCTCGTAGACGCTGGCCGGTCCACCCGACAGGATAAAGGCCGATGGGGAAAGTTTCAGGACTTCTTCTTCAGGGGCATCCCAGGGGATGAGTTCACTGTAAACCCTGCATTCCCGCACCCTGCGGGCTATGAGCATGGCATACTGGGAGCCGTAGTCAAGGATTACCACCGTTTCCCTATTCATACCACAGCTCTTCCAGTTCTCTACCCTGCGCTCCAGAGCCAAGGAGCACCATAAGGCGTATCCTCGCTTTCTGCCCGTTCAGGTGGTGGGCGAAGAGCACTCCGGCGGCGGAGAGATCCCTGTAAGCACCAGGGTAACCGTAAGGGTCGTAAATCCCTCCCGCCTGGCACCTTGAGGCTATGACCACAGCCACACCCCTTTCAATGGCTTCCCTTATGGCGGGCATCCACCACGGCGGAACCCTCCCCGCCCCCATCCCTTCAATCACCACTCCCCTGGCGCCATTTTCCAGGGCGAAGCGGAGGAACTCATCCCCCATCCCAACCCCAAGTTTTATGAGGTAGACCTTTTCCTCGAGCCTGGTGGAAGGGATTACCTTCCGGGAGATATTCCAGGCGAAAGTTACCCTGTCGCCGTCAATTCTGCCCATGGGGCCCCAGCCCGGGGAAACGAAGGTGGCGGTGCTTAGGGTGTGGCTCTTGGTTACGTATCGGGCAGCGTGGACTTCGTCGTTCATGACGATCATGGCGCCGCGACCCCTGGCTTCTGGCGAGAAGGCTACTTTGAGTGCGGCCAGCAGGTTGGCCATGCCATCGTAACCTGCTTCCCCTGCCGTCCTCATTGCCCCGGTGAGGACTATGGGCTTATCGGTGGGGGCGGTGATGTCCAGGAGGTAAGCGGTCTCCTCCATGGTATCGGTGCCGTGCGTGATCACGATGCCTTCCACATCTTCCCTTGCGGCCAGATTGCGGATCCTTTCCTGGAGGCTCCAGAGGGTCTGGAGGGTGAAGTGGGAACTGGGGAGGTTGCAGTGTTCTTCAACGATTACCGGTGGGAAATCCGGGGGGAGTTCGGCCAGGAAATCCTGGGGGGTCAGAGCCGGAACTGCCCCTTCTCCTTTGACCCGTTCCTTCATAGCAATTGTTCCGCCTGTAGTGACGAGCGCTATGGCCATACTCAATATCCCTCCGTCCATTTTGCCTCGCAGGGGGATTATATCATCCCGCTGAACAAAAAGCCAAGTTTTGCCCGATTTTACCCTCACGCCCCATTTCCCTCGCAGAGGGACTTCATCCCCCTGCCGGGGGGTGTCCCCCACGGAAATCAAAAGGGGGGCAAGTTGCCAACCCCTGAAACCCGCTCGCGAGTGGGAGGCTGAAGCACGGCTGAGCCGGAGCAAATGGGGGCGGGCAAAAGGGGGCTTTGCCCCCTGATTTTCCCCACCCTCGTTTGCCAAGGGTTCGCCACAGTTAAGGG
>DAOUCW010000074.1:0-3416 GCA_034431695.1 Anaerolineae bacterium
ACCGGTGGCCATGTAGACCAGGAGCTTGCCGTTCCCTTCGGAAGCCGAGAGCTTGGGGGCAACGGCCAGGTCCCCGAGGCGCAGGTAGCGCGGGGCCTGGAAGTATGGGATCTTACCGGTGAAAGTCACATGACGGCCTATGCCCATGGCCTCGGCCATGGCCCTGTAGCTGGCTTCGCCAGGAAAGCCCATGATGAGAAAATGGGCCTTTGCCCCATTGCTGAGCAATATGGAAGCTGCCCTGAGCAGGAGGTCCACCCCCTGATAACTGGAAAGCAATCCCAGGTAAACCACCACCGGGACATCCTGAGGTATGCCCAGGGAACTCTTCATCGTCCTGATTTCATCCTCATCGGAGGGGGTTCTGGGGCGGAAAGTTTCAACATTGACGCAATCGGGGATAGCAAAGACTTTCTCCGGATTGCAGCCGAACTTTTCCACCAGGAGCCTGGCCCCGTGGAGGGAACTGGTGATGACCGCATCTGGAAGGTGGTCAATGAGCTTCTCCACCTGCCACATCAATCTGAAGAGCGGGCCATCCGGCTTGAGGATCCCGTGCTGGATCATCTCATCGGTCAGGCTGCCCTGGAAATCAAAGACGAGGGGAACCCTGCGGGCTTTAGCTGCCAGAAATCCGATCAGGGCACCCTCGTGGAGGTGAGCGTGCACCAGATCGAACCTCTCCCTCACCGAGGCTGCCAGGACCTTAGCGGCCAGCAGGAGATCGAACGCCACCTTTATCCAGGAAGCTCCCAGTTCGTAACGGCTGTCGCCGGGAATGGAAGGTATCCTCTTTATTTCAACGCCTGGAGCTTCGCCGCCCTTTCTGTAGGCGTAGACCGTGACTTTGAAGCCGTTGCTCTGAAGGAACTTTATCTCCTCATAAATTCTCACGTGGCACCCATAGTCGGAGAAAAAAGAAGTGGGGGCCACCATCAGGATTCTTTTCATTTCCCCATCCCACTGCGAAGGTTTACCCAGCCCATCGGTCCAGCAGGTTATAATTATACCGGTAGAATGGGTTGTGGGGCAAAACCAGGCCGGATCTGCTGGAGGTGCGAACTGCCGGCATGCCTGCACCAGGCATTGAGCCAAGTGAAAAATTGCACTATTTGAGCATGCATGGTATAATAGACTTGCCTTAAGGGAGGGCGATGGCAGAATTGAGGGCAAAGCAGGAGATCGTTCTGGTGAGAAAAGTTTACCCGGCCCGCAAGGGGGGTAAACTTTTTTAATTTCTACCAAGGAGGAGGGGAGATGAGCAAAGAGCTTAATCCTTTTGCGATAGCTCAGAAGCAGCTTGACGAAGCAGCGAAGATCATGAAGCTTGACCCAGCCACGCACGAGCTTTTGCGCTGGCCCATGAGGGAGTTCCATGTGCGCATCCCCGTCCGGATGGATGATGGGAGCGTGAAAGTCTTTGAGGGCTTCAGGGTGCAGTATAACGATGCCCGTGGTCCCACAAAGGGCGGGATCCGGTTCCACCCGGAAGAGACTTTTGATACCGTCAGGGCTCTGGCCGCCTGGATGACCTGGAAGACGGCCGTGATGGACCTCCCCCTTGGGGGCGCGAAGGGCGGGGTAGTCTGCAACCCAAAGGAGATGAGCAAGGGAGAGCTGGAGAGGCTGAGCAGGGGTTACATAAGGGCTCTGGCCCACTACATTGGCCCCGAGATTGACGTCCCAGCCCCCGACGTTTACACCGATGCCCAGGTAATGGCCTGGATGATGGATGAGTATTCAAAGATCGTGGGCCACAATGCTCCTGGTGTCATAACCGGAAAGCCCGTTCCCCTGGGAGGCTCTCTGGGCAGGGAAGATGCTACTGCCCGCGGGGGAATGTATTGCATCCGGGAGGCAGCGAAGGTCCTGGGCATCACCCTCAAAGGCGCCACCACCGCCATCCAGGGCTACGGGAATGCCGGAACCTATGCCCACAAGCTCGGCACGGAACTCCTGGGCCTCAAAGTGGTGGCCGTATCTGACTCCAAGGGCGGGATCTACAACCCCAAAGGCCTTGACTACGAGAAAGTTCTTGCCCACAAGAAGGAGACGGGCTCCGTCATCAACTTCCCCGGCGCCGATAACATCACCAACGAAGAGCTCCTGGAACTTGATGTGGACATCCTCATCCCTGCCGCCCTGGAGAATCAGATCGGGGACTGGAATGCCGACCGTATCAGGGCCAGGATAGTGGCGGAGCTTGCCAATGGCCCCACCACCCCTGAAGCCGATGAAATCCTCTTCAGCAAGGGCGTTTACGTCATCCCCGACTTCCTCTGCAATGCCGGCGGTGTGACGGTCTCCTACTTTGAGCAGGTTCAGAACTTCTACCTCTTCTACTGGGACGAAGAGGAAGTGCACAGGCGCCTGGATGCCAAGATGACCAGAGCTTTCCACGCCGTCCACGAAACCGCGAAGAAGTATAACGTTCACAATCGCCTTGGAGCTTACATCGTGGCTGTTTCCAGGGTGGTGGAAGCCATGAAGCTCCGGGGCTGGGTCTAAGGGGGTTGGCCGCCGGGGTCCTGAGCCCCGGCGGTTTTTTTATTTCGTGGATAGTGCCAACTCCATCCAGACTCATCTGCCCCCGGCAAAAAGCCTGCCTTTCAGCAGATGTTGTCCGAACTTGCTTCCGAAGGTCAGTTTGGGAGTTTGACGGGAGGTAATTTGCGGTTATAATGTATCCAAAACCGGAGGGCATTATGGGCACCATGGTGAGAACTCAGGTGTATCTTCCCAGGGATATTTACGAAGAACTGAGGAAGCGAAGTGAATCCACAGGCATCACTATTGCGGAGCAAATTCGCCGGGCCCTGAAGGAATACCTGGAACAGGAAGAGGGCGTGGTGTTGCGAGAGGATGACCCCATCTGGAACATTGTGGGAGCCATCTCAACGGCAGACGGCGATTTGTCCACCCATCACGATGGCTATCTCTATGGAAGGAGAAAGGACGAATGAGGTTGTTTGCCGACACCGGAGCCTGGTGCGCTCTCTATGATAGAAGTGATACCAATCATGCCCGTGCTTCAGCTTTCCTGCAGGAACTCAGGGGACAGAAGGCCTGGCTGGTCACCAGCGATTACATCCTTGATGAGACCCTGACCCTGCTGCGTTTTCGCGCCGGACACAGGGAAGCCATTGAATTCGGTAAATGGGTCCTCCAGAGCCCGTTGGTAAAGGTGGTAGATGGGCTTCAGGCTGCTTCCGTGAGGTATCGCGCCATCTCCTCAGAGGATTGCGGCGTCCAGTGATGCTGCTTCCGGCTCCTTAGCTGTGGCTTCAGCCCTGGAACCCGAGGTGCTCCTCAAGCGTCTCCTTCTACGGAAAACTCCGGCGGAGGTGTTCGGATGAGAACTCTGAGATCTGCGGTGCTGGCCTTTCTGGTCGCTTTTCTCCTCTCATCCCCGGCCC
>DAOUCW010000075.1:0-6926 GCA_034431695.1 Anaerolineae bacterium
GGGCATCGGGGGGGAGGGGGACGTTGTGCTTCAGGTTGAAGAGGAGGGCAACCCTGAGCCTTCTCATCCTTCCACCCTTGCTCTTTCGGATTGAACCTGGACTTTAAGCTGGCGGCGGTGCACGTCTTCCCAGCCCTCGGGGGGCAGGGATTGCCTCTTTCCGGCCAGAAGCCCGGCGATTCCTTCCTGACCCCCTTCCTCCGCACTCCGGCAGTAGGGGCAGGTCCGGGGGTCGTGGGGTTTGTAGGAGGAAGGCTGGGTGTAGGTTCCGATAAATCCCTCGTAGTTGCGGAGCACCACCCTGCTTTCGGACATGCTCAGGAGGTAGTTGGGTGAGATGGGAACTTTGCCTCCTCCCCCGGGCATGTCAATGGTATAGGTGGGGATGGCGAAGCCGGAGGTGTGGCCCCTCAGGGCTTCCATGATCTCAATGCCTTTGGCCACGGGAGTTCGGAAGTGGGATGTCCCGGGGACCAGGTCGCACTGGTAGAGGTAATAGGGGCGGACCCGATTTTTGACGAGCTTGCGGACGAGGGCGAGCATGACGTTGGGGCAGTCGTTTATCCCCGCCAGCAGGACCGACTGGCTTCCGAGGGGTATTCCGGCATCGGCCAGGAGGGCGAGGGCGTGCTCCACCTCGGGGGTTATCTCTTTCGGGTGGTTGAAGTGGATGTTCATCCAGAGGGGGTGGTAGCGCCGGAGCATCTCCACCAGCTCCTCCGTTATCCGCTGTGGGAGGAAGACGGGCACCCTTGTCCCGATGCGGACTATTTCCACGTGGGGGATTTCCCGGAGCTTCCGGAGGAGCATCTCAAGGATGTGCTGAGGGAGGAGCAGGGGATCGCCTCCTGAGATGAGCACGTCCCTGACCTGAGGGGTTGCGGCTATGTAGGCGATCTGGCGCTCGTAGTCCTGGAGGGAGAACTGGGCGTGGGGGTTGCCCACGATGCGGCTCCGGGTGCAGTATCGGCAATAAGAGGCGCAATGGGTTGTCACTAACATGAGGACCCGGTCGGGGTAGCGGTGGACGAGGCCCGGGACCGGCGAGTGGGAATCCTCGGCCAGGGGGTCTTCGGTCTCCTCGGGCAATACGAGGAATTCCCTTGCAGTGGGGATCACCTGCCGCCTTATGGGGCAATTGGGATCATCGGGGTCCATGAGGCTGGCGAAGTATGGGGTTACCGCGACCCTCAGGCGGGCCGGAGCAGAGAGGGCTTCCTCCTCTTCAGGGGTGAGGTTAATTACTCTGGAGAAGTCTTCCCTGGAACTCAGGCGATGGGTGAGCTGCCATCGCCAGTCGTTCCATTTTTCCGGAGGCACCTCCTCCCAGGGGTGAGGGGGCCTCCCGCGTCCTGGTGGTTCCTCAATTTCCCTCTGCATTTCCCTCCTCCTTTACCATTCTTCTTCCTCTTCTCCTTCCTCCCATTCTTCTTCCCATTCCTCTTCTTCCTCAAAGACGAAGTCCAGCTCCAGAGGCCGGACGCTCACCACTTCAAGCTCTGTGCCGCAGCTCGGGCAGACCACTACCTGCCCAAGGCGTGGAGACTGGATTGTGATCTCCTCATCGCAGTTTGGACAGAAAGCCGTAGGCATTTCCAATACCTCCCGAAGATTTTCCTCCAGGGCAACTTCCCACAGTCGCCCCGCTTTTTCCAGGGAATGATAGCACCAGGCTGTTGAAAAGCCGTTGAAAAAAGGTGTTAAAGCCGTGGAAAATCGGCCGCGGCTGTGCGAATTTTTATACACCATCATTCCGGTGGGTTGAAGGAGTAACCCACCCCCGGTATGGTGTGGATGTAGCGGGGGTTGTGGGGGTCGGGCTCCAGCTTGGCCCTCAGCCTGCTTATCAGTCCCCTGACCAGCTCTTTGTCACCTTTCCCGGTGTAACCCCAGACCCTTTCCACGATGGTTTCCACGGGCAACACCTGGCCTTTGTGGAGCATGAGGGTGTGGAGGAGCCGGAACTCCAGGTGGGTGAGGCGAACGGGGGCTTTCCCTTCAACTTCCACCGTCCTGCTGACAGGGTCAAGGGTGAAGCCGGTTGTGCTCCAGAGGGGGACTTTCTGGGATGTGGAGCCGGAAGCCCGGCGTGCAAGGGCCTTAAGCTGGGCTATGAGGATCGGGATGCTGAAAGGCCTCGTGATGACCAGGTCAGCGCCCGCATCAAGGAGGGCGCAGTGGAGGCTCTCGCTTACAGGGTCAAGGATGAGGGCGAGAGGGACATCCGTCTCCGAGCGTATCTGCCGGACATAGTGGAGGGGATCGCCTTCCGGAGGTATGAGGAGGATGAGGTCAGCCGGCCTTTCAAGCCAGGACTGCAGGGCTTTGCCCAGGTCCCTGGCCTGGATGACCATGAACCCGGCCCTCTGGAGGGCCAGTGTCAGCACCGCACCTTCGTCAGGATCGCGGTGAACCAGAAGCGCGAACATCTATCTCTCTCAGGAGTTCCCGGACGAACTTTTCGGTTTTCTCCACCGTTTCCGGATCGAGGTTTTCCAGGTTGTCGCTCAGGCGATGCCAGCCAGGGAGAAGGCCGTCTTTCCTGAGGCCCACCAGGGTGAGAACCCGGAAGCCATGCTTCACCCCGATGGCTCCCTCGGTGTAGGCGCCCCGGAAAGCCCGGGAGTAAGCCCCAAGCTCGGGGTGAGATGAGGCAACCCGATCGGCCAGGGCCAGGAGTTCTCCATCGCTGCGGGAAGTGAGCAGGAAAGTCTCGCTGGTTATGTAGGCCGGACCAGCCCCTTTGCCCCCCACGCTGTCGAGGACGATCCAGATGGCTCTGCCCAATTCCCCCTTGTGGGCCCTGGCGAAAGCCTCTGCGCCGTAGCATCCCACTTCCTCGCATCCCGAGAGGACGGCCCATACTTCGGTGTTCTCCAGCGGCGAGCGGGCCAGTTCGGCTGCTATGCTCAGGACAACCCCCGCTCCGCTCGCATTATCGTTGGCTCCGGGAGTATAGGGGGTTAGATCGGCCTGGACGGTTATGAGCAGAATGCCCAGGATTACAAGGGCGAAGGGAAGGGAGGCGATCTTGAGGGCGGGGAGCGTGAGGAAGGCTCCGGCCAGGAAGAGCAATGCGAGGACCACGGCCGAAACGAGCCCGAGGGGCACGAGGCTTGTGAAGAGTTTGAGCCACCCCACCGAGGAGAAGACCAGGGGCGTCCGGTGGGTGTCAAGGTGGCCCATCAGCACGACCCTCTCCCGGACTTCGCCTTTCGGCGCTATCCGGGCAACCACATTCTGGCTCCTGCCTTTCGGGAGGACGAAGCGGATGGGATTTGGCCTGAAGGCCAGTTCCAGCAGGACGGAGACCAGAGAAACGGCGGCAAGGATGAAGGCCAGTAAGGCTCCCCATCTTCCTGCCGCAAGGAAGAGGATCTCGCCCACGAGGGCGAGGAAGGAGAAGAGGGCGTAGGGTTTCCAGGCGGACCGGGCGCTGGTGAAAGGTTCAATCACCGGGTTCAGGCCTTCCCTGGCGAGGACGTCAGAGGCGTAGCGGGCGGCTTCAGCCTCCTCGGGGGTTGTGGACCCCCTCGGGCCTATGTTCTCCACAAGGTATCGCACGTGCTCCATAGCTCCCATGGGGGGACCTCCTCGGGTTTAAACCAGAGTTAGTTTAGCACTAACCACCGCTGAAGTCAACACGGCGATCCGGGGCAGCGGGAGGAGGAAACCTTGCACAATAGCCGATTTTGTTCTATCATTTTCCTGACGGAGCAGCACACACCGGCGCTTCTCCTGAAAAAACTGCCGGGAGAACTGCTTATGGAGGAATTCCTTCCGAAAATCCGTGAATTCATACCCCCGGGAACCCGCTGGGCCCTCTTCAACCACAGGGGAGAAAGGCTTTTCTCCGAACTCACTCCTGAAACCGAAGAGCTCGCCTCCAAAATCGTGAGGGCTGGGGCAGAACTGTGGGAGATCGGGGACTACCAGGTCAAGGGGCTCGAAGGCGGAAGGAGGATCATGGCTTTCAAGGTCTCCCGCACCTGCATCCTCGTGCTGGAGAGCCTGGAGAAAGAGGGGGTCCTCCTCTTCGTCGCCAGGCAGGCCCAGAAAGTGTGCCCCGAGCTCCCCGAAGCCCCGGCAAAGGCCGAGGAAGCTGCCGAACCCCTCCCTCCGCCGGATGTCCTGTTTGAAATTGCCCTTCAATACCGCAGCCCGGAAGAGGCCCTCAGGGATGTGGGGCCTTCCCCCAAGGCCAGGACTCTGGTTATGAGCCTGACGAGGGCCCAGAGCATCGCCCAGATAGTGGAGAACCTCAGGAAAGCCTGGGTTGATATAACCCCGGAGGAGGTTGCTTCACTGCTCCGGGAACTGGAGGCGAAAGGGATAATCCGGAGGAGACCGCGCCGTTCGCTGGCGCCCTTTGAAGAACTCTGAAGCCGGAGGGTCCGGTGAAAGTAGTAACCGCCGAAGAGATGGCTTCTCTGGAGAAAGAGGCTGTTTCCAGGGGGATAACCGTGGCCAGGATGATGGAAATGGCCGGTCACGCCGTGGCTCGCGTTATCCTGGCCATGAAACCGGCGCCCAAAACTGTCCTCCTCCTCGCAGGGCCCGGGAACAACGGAGGCGATGGCCTCGTCGCCGCCCATTACCTGCTCAAAGCCGGGATTAAGGTCACAGCTTACCTCTGGAAGAGGCAGGCCGAAGGTGACCCCTTAGTGGACAGGATCTTGAATGAGGGGGCCGTCCTCGCCTCAGCCGGGGAGGATCTGGAGCTGAAGAACCTCCGCAGCCTCCTCAAAGAGTCAGAAATTGTCGTGGATGCCCTGCTGGGGACCGGCTTCCACCCCCCGGTTAAGGAGGACCTGAAGGCAATATTGCAGGCTGTGGCAGAGGAGAGGGAAAGGCGCTTTGATTCCCCTGCCAGGGCGACGATCCGCCCGGCAAAAGCCATGTCCCCTGCCCCGAAACGCCGCCCCTTCATCGTGGCCGTTGATATACCTACTGGTGTGAACGGAACAACCGGGGAGGCCGATCCGGCCGCCGTTCCTGCCGATGTAACCGTAACTTTCGGTTTCCCCAAGCGGGGGCATTTCCTCTTCCCCGGAGCCGAACTCACCGGCGAACTCCTGGTGGCCGATATCGGGCTCCCGCCGGAGCTGGGGGATCGCATCCCGGTTGAGCTCGTAACCCCTGAACTGGTGAGGAAGTGGCTTCCACCCAGGCCAAAAGGGAGCCACAAGGGGACTTTCGGCAGGGTCCTTGTCGTGGCCGGCTCGACGAACTACACGGGAGCCCCATGCCTTGCGGGCCTGGCTGCCCTCAGGGTCGGAGCCGGCCTCGTGACCATGGCCATACCCAATCCCATACACCCCATCATAGCTTCCAAACTGACCGAAACCACATTCCTCCTCCTCCCGAGCGACATGGGTTCACTCATATCCGATGCCCTGGAGATCCTTTCCGAAAGCTGGCCTTCTTACGACGTAATCCTCCTGGGGCCTGGCCTCGGCAGGGACAGGCAGACGGTCCAGTTTGTTCACCAGTTGATCAGGAGGAGGTGGGAGAAGGGGAAGATAGGCTTCATCGGAGCGCAGGAGGTGGAGCTGCCCCCTCTGCCGCCGATGCTCATAGACGCCGATGGCCTCAATGCCCTGGGGGAGATGCCCAACTGGTGGAAGGAGCTGAATGGAGTGAACGTCCTTACTCCTCATCCGGGCGAGATGTCAAGGCTGTGCGGTGTTCCTGCGGAGGAGGTCAACAGGCGCCGCATTGACCTGGCCCTGGAGAAAGCCAGGGAATGGGGGCAGGTTGTGGTCCTCAAAGGGGCTTATACCTGCATAGCCTCCCCCGAGGGCCTTGTTTACGTGAATCCTTTTGCCAACCCCGCCATGGCTACCGCCGGAAGCGGCGACGTCCTGGCAGGAGCGATAGCCGGCTTCATGGCTCAGGGGCTTGATCCCTTCAGGGCTGCGGTCGTTGGGGCTTACATCCACTCCCTGGCCGGGGAGATGGTCCGGGAAGAGCTCGGGGACGCCGGCCCCGTGGCAGGGGACCTGCTTGATAGACTCCCGCTCGCCATAAAACGGCTCAAAGGAGGGGTAGCGTGAAAGTAAGCTGCGTGGTGGACGATTCCGCCCTCCCTGGAACGAAGTTGCTGAGCCAGCACGGCCTCTCTTTCCTCATTGAGGATGAGGATCGCCTCATCCTGTTTGATACGGGGGCAAGCGGAAAAGTTGTGCTTCAGAACCTGGCCCGCTTTGGGGTTGAGCCCGAAAGCCTTTCGGCCATAGTCCTCAGCCATGCTCACACCGACCACACGGGAGGGCTGGCTGCCATCCTTGAGCGCTCCCCTGATACCCCCGTTTACGCCCACCCCGATATCTTCATCCCCCGCTATTCCCTCCGGGAAGACCGGCTGAAAGATGTGAGCTTTCCCCTGAGCTGGGCCACGGCGATGCTCAGGCTAAGGATGAACCTCAGCAAGGAGCCTGTGGAGGTCAGCGCCAGAGTCTGGACATCGGGAGACATAAATCCGAGGACGGAGCCGGAGGGGCGCAGCGAACGCCACTTCGCCCGGATCGGAGGGCGTCTGGTTCCTGACCCCTACCAGGACGATATGGCTCTGGTTCTGGATCTGGGGCCCAGGCTGGCGGTTGTGTGCGGTTGCTGCCACGCCGGCCTCCTCAACACCCTCAAAGTCGTGAAAGAACGATTCCGCAAGCCGGTGGAAGCAGTATTCGGCGGCCTCCACCTGGAAGATGCCGATGAACAGACCATCCTCCGCACCGCTGAAATCCTCAAGAACTGGGGTGTCCTCAGGCTTTACGCGAACCACTGCACCGGGAACAAAGCCATTGCCATCATGAAAGAAGTCCTGGGGGACGGGGTCGTGCCCTTCCCCGCGGGATCTTCACTCACACTGTGAGCGGAGGGAGGGGGCAGGCTATGGCGGATTACGATGTGATTGTGGTGGGAGG
>DAOUCW010000076.1:0-3645 GCA_034431695.1 Anaerolineae bacterium
TATACCCTCCTCCTGAAGGAGATTGCCCCCGGAGGGGCAATTTTAGTATAACACAGGCGAGGCTTTTTGCAAAATCAACCTGAACGCCTCCCCACCCTCGACTTCGCTCATATTTCAAAGAGCACCCAGGGCTTGAAGCGGAAACTTTTTTTCAGAACGACCAAAGCGATAAGCGAAAGCCTTGGAATGCGGGTAGGGTCAAGCAAACAGCCCTTGACGGAGACCCGTAAGAGGTGTATAATTAGGGTAGCCTCGTAGAAGGAGGTAAACATGAAGAAGATTGCGTTCCCTGTATTTCTGCTGCTGGTGCTGAGCCTTGTTCTCAGTGCCTGCGCCCCAGCAGTAACCCCCACTGTTCCACCGCCTGCTGTCACAGTAGTGGTAGTCACTGCCACGCCTACCCCGGAGCCCAAGAAACTGGAAATCTTCCACTGGTGGACTGCGGGCGGTGAGCGGGAAGCCGCTGATGCCATGTTCAAAGTCTTCAAAGAGAAAGTGCCGGGCGTAGAAATTGTGGAGAACCCGGTCGCAGGTGGTGGTGGGGTGAGCCACCGCGTGGTCCTGCAGGCCCGGCTCTCTGCTGGCCTCCCTCCGGACACCTGGCAGACCCTGGGTGGCGCCGAACTGAAGGCTTACGTGGACGGCGGCTATCTGGAACCACTGGATGACTTGTGGGCTGAGTTGAACTATGCTAAGGTAATCCCGGGTCCGCTGGCCAAGGCCGTGACCATCAACGGGCATCCCTACGCCGTCCCCCTGAACATGCACATCCAGAACATCCTCTACTACAACAAAGCCCTGTTTGATGAACTGGGCCTCAAGCCGCCAACCACTTACGACGAACTGATCGCGGTCGCCAAGGCGGTCAAGGAAGCCAAGCCGAACATGAGCCCGCTGGCCCTGGGCACCAAGGAAAAGTGGGAAGCCGCCTTCGTCTTTGACAGCATCCTCCTGGAAGTGGGTGGCCCTGAACACTACGTCAAAGTCTACAAGGGCGAAGTGGACGTGAAGAATGACCCCGCTTACAAGGAGGCACTGCAGAAACTGGAGGCGCTGATACCCTACATCTATCCCTACCACGCTGGCCTGACCTGGGATGAGTCCTGCGGTCTGGTTGTCTCCGGCGATGCGGCGATGGTGCTGATGGGAACCTGGGCTATCGGTTACTTCCAGAGCCGGGGCTGGACGCCGGGCAAGGAGTTCGGCGCGGTGACCTTCCCCCAGAAGCCGGAACGCATCCTCCTCTTCCACCCCGACACCTATGGCCTGGCGAAGGGTGCACCACATCCTAAGACCACCATTGAATGGCTGAAGGTTGTGGCATCGCCTGATCTCCAGATCCCCACTGACGTCACCCAAGGCGGTCTGTTTGCCCGGCTGGATATTGATCCCGCCAACTTCCCCGACCCCATCCGACAGGAACTCCAGACCTACGTCCGGAACAACCCGGACAAACTGATCCTGGACCAGCACGGCAGCATCGCGCCCTTCAGTTTCACCCAGGCCTACTGGGATGTGATTGCCGCGTTCATAGCTAAGCCAGATGTGGAAGGGACACTTTCCACAGTGGCGGACCTGCTGACCACCTACAATGTGAAGAAAGAGGCGGCCTGGTATCAATGGCCATAATATGTCAGCCATCGGGAGCCCTGACGGCATGACGCGGCAATCCGTTGCTGGCTTGGGCAACTAAGATGCACAAGGGGGTATTTGCGTGAGGAAATGCGCAAATACCCCCTTTCTTTTTATCGGGATGCCCCAATGAGCTGGAAACCACGTCGTTCTTTCAAACAACGCCTATACGAGGTGCTGGAATCAGTGCCTTTCCTGGCACCTCTGCTGATTTTCCTAATCATTCTTTACGGGATGCTGGGCTGGACTCTCTACGTTTCCATGGCGAACTGGGTAGGAACTGCGCCCAATTATGAGTTTGTCGGATTGAAATGGTATAAAATGATGTTCCGCATGGACCGCTTCCGGGTAGATATGAGCAACAACATCAAGTGGCTCTCCTTGGGTGTTTTTCCTACAGTGATCCTGGCGCTGTTCCTCGCCTACCTCCTTGAGATCGGCTCCATAAAGCGACTTGAAGGATACATACGGACGCTGATCCTCTACCCGGTCGCCATGTCCTTTGTTGTCACCGGGACCATTTGGTCTTGGATGTATCAGCCTGATAAAGGGGTATTCAACACTATCCTGCGTGCCATCGGACTTTCAGAACTGGCAGGACGGTATATAACCGACCCGTCCACTGCCACTTACTGGCTCATTCTGATTTTCATCTGGCAGTATCTGGGGTTTGCCGTCATCATTCTCCAGTCTTCCTTCCGGACGACAGAACTCCAGGAAATGGTGGAAGCCGCTATTGTGGACGGTGCTTCCAAATTGCGTATCCTCTTTTCAATCATTGTGCCCAACATCCGGGGAGGCATTCTGATCCTGGTCTCTCTGCTTCTAATTTCGGCGTTGAAGGTCTTTGACATCGTCTACGTGGTCACCTTCGGGGGACCCGGTTACTCCACGGATGTGCTGGCCCTCTTTATGTTCATCGCCACCTTCCAGCAACACCTGGTCGCCCTGGGGGCTGGGCTTGGGATGATTATCTTCTTCATGGCCCTGATAATCGTGATTCCGTATACAATCTACGCTTTCAGGAAGTGGTTCGAATGAGGACCCGAGACCTTTCCACCAGGCTCATCATGCTTCTGGTCACTGTGGCGCTGACCTGGGTGTATTTCCTGCCTATCTATGTGATGATAGTTACTTCCCTGAAGACCCCGATTGAGATCAGCCAGCGAGCTTACCTTATCCCAACCCGGAATCTGCAATTTCAGAACTACGTGGAAGCCTTCCGGCTGGTCTACCCCTCCCTGATCAACTCCTCCATTATCTCCTTTACCGTCACCCTTCTGGCCACGTTCTTCGGGGGGCTGGGCGGATATTACTTGAGCCGTTCCCGCTCCACGTTTGTGCGGGTCCTGTTCATCCTGGTGGGTGTAGCTCTGTATCTGCCCTACCAGGTCATACTGATCCCACTGGTCCAGTTCATGGCCAAAACCCGTCTGGCGCTGACCCATACGGGTCTAATCTTAAGTTACCTGATCCTGAATGTTCCGCTGGCCTCAGTTTTAATGGGAACGTTCTTCCTGTCCATTCCCAGGGAACTGGAAGAAGCGGCCCAGGTGGATGGGGCCAACAAGCTGCAAATATTCTTCCGGGTGGCCTCTCCCATTTCCCTGCCTGCCTACGCCTCCACAGCCATCATCGTCTTCACGCAGGTCTGGAACGAATTCCTGCTCGCCCTGACTCTCTCCACACCATCCACGACAACCATACAGGTCAAACTGGCCGAGGTAAAAGGAAGCTTCGTGGCCCTCTACAACATTCAGATGGCCTCAGCCCTCATCGGAGTCCTGATTCCCCTCTCTTTCTTCCTGTTTCTGGGGCGATACTTCATCCGGGGCGTTCTGGCAGGGGCTCTGAAAGGGTAATCGCGGGTTCAGAGGAGAATGCGGGAACTCTGGGATAGTAGCCGCTGTGGATAAAGGCAATCTCTCACCCGGTTGACAAGGCTGGGGATTTGTGCTATTCTATATATAGAGCGTGGGAGTCCCCGTAGCTCAGTAGGATAGAGCGCTGGCC
>DAOUCW010000077.1:0-7059 GCA_034431695.1 Anaerolineae bacterium
GTGGCGGGGTTCATGGTCCCGGCGCCCCCTTTCTCGCTGTAGGGTTGCCATATAAGGCAGCCCCTGTCGGCCCAGAATCTCTGAAGGCGGAGGATGACCTCCTGGAATGAAAGCGCTTTGCCCATAGACAGCCTCCTAAGGGAATTTTTCCAGCTCAAGCTTTTCCAAGAACCTGGCGGATTTCAGTGGTTTTTCCAGGTGGTAAACGATGTAGCGCCTCACGAGGGCTTCAACTTCCACGCCGAGGTTGCGGGGGACGCGCAGGAGCCGGCAGAGCTCGTATTCCCGGGTGAGGAAGAAGCGCATGAGTTTGAGGGCGCTGGCGGAGAAGGGCGTGGTTCCGTCCTTCCCTTCCCCGCAGCGGGGGCAGAGGGCTCCACCGTCGGCCGGGGAGAAGTAATTGACGGTAGCTTCAAGGGGCTCCCGGCATTTGACGCAGACGAAAAGTTCCGGCCGGTAGCCGGCCAGGGTGAGCAGGCGGAGTTCAAAGAAGCGCAGGGCCGGCCACGCTTCCCTGTCCTCCTCCAGGCGGTGGAAGGTATCCAGCAAGAGGTGGTAGACCCCGGGGTTTTTATCCTGCTCGGCCATGAAGCCATCGGTGAGCTCGGCAACGTAATGGGCGTAGCCGGTGCGGACCAGGTCTTCCCTCAGGGTCTGAAAGTATTCCAGGGCTTCGGCCTGGGTTATGATGTCAATTTCTTTTCCTTTCGCTACCAGGAGTTTGACGTGGGTGAATAGCTCCAGGTGACCGGCCTTGCGGCTTGTTGGCTTCCGGATGCCCTTGGCCAGCAGGCGGAGCTTCCCTTCCTCAAGGGAATACACGGTTACGAGCCTGTCGGCCTCCCCGAAGTCCGTCCGTTTGAGGACTATGGCGGTTACCTTGTAGAGCTTTTCCCTGCTCACCCTCCCCTCACCGTTCCATACCTGAAAGGCCTCTTCCAGTTTTCAGCCATCTTTTTCTGGTAGAGCTCTTCGGCATCCAGGCCCAGTGCCGAGAGCAGGTGGAGGATGCGGATTATGGCGTCAATTAGTTCTTCTCCGACCTTTTCCAGTGGTTCGCCCTTTTTGTAGGCATCGGTGGCTTCGGATATTTCGGAGTGGATGAGTGCGAGCATTTCCCAGATGCGGCTCTGGTCGCTGCTGAAGCCCTTGGCGTCCACCAGAGCTCTCACTTCTGCCATCTTCTCATTGAGGCAACCTTCTCTCACTTTCTTCCCCCTCGCACAGTCTTTCGCACTCTTTGATTATACCCGTGAACAGAGCGGTGCGCAATAACGTCCGCGTAAATTCAGGGGCAATTTCCCCCGGGGGCTTCCGGCGTTGCTTGACAAAGCGACCTTTTTGATGTATCATTCACCCAGAAGGTGGGGCTGTAGCTCAGCTGGGAGAGCGCGTGAATCGCACTCACGAGGTCGGGGGTTCGAATCCCCTCAGCTCCACCTTAAAATTTAATAGCCACCAAAAGCGAGGAACGGGAGTAGTAGGCCATCCCTCCAGAGAGCCGGGGCAGGTGCGAACCCGGCAGGGGCGCCCGAGGGAGCGCCACAGGCCGAACTCGCCCGGGAGCTGCGGCGGGGAAAAGTTGAGTAGCCGCCGCCGGTCGGCAACCGTTATCCTGCCCAGAGTGGGCGGAAGAACTCCTTCCGCCAAGCAGGGTGGTACCGCGGAGGAAAAACCCTTCGTCCCTGGGGCGAAGGGTTTTTTAATATCAGCAGCAGGAGCGTTGAAATGTCTGGGCCCAGATCTCAATGGATATGGTTCAACGGCCGGCTTGTCCCGTGGGAACAGGCCACGGTCCACGTAACCGCCCACGTCCTGCACTACGGTTCTTCGGTCTTTGAAGGCATAAGGGCTTACGAAACCACGAAAGGCACGGCAGTCTTCTGCCTGGACGATCACGTCCGCCGCCTATTCAATTCGTGCAAAATTTACCGGATGGAAATCCCCTATTCGCCTGAGGAAATCAAAAATGCAATCTTGGAGACGATCAGGGCTAACGGGCACCGGGCCTGCTACATCCGCCCGATCGTCTACAGAGGAGCGGGTGGTTTCAATCTGGACCCCAGGGCCTGTCCCGTTGAAGTGGCTGTGATAACCATAGAGTGGGGGCGTTACCTCGGAGCCGAAGCGGTAGAGAAGGGCGTGGACGCAGGGGTGAGTTCCTGGCGCCGCATGGCCCCCGATACTTTCCCCGCTGCAGCCAAGTGGGGTGGCCAGTATCTGAATTCTCAGCTTATAGCCATGGAAGCCCACGACCATGGCTATGCCGAGGGGATTGCGCTTGATGTAAACGGCTACGTGAGCGAAGGAAGCGGCGAAAACATATTCCTGGTCTACAGAGGCGTCATCTACACACCACCCCTGGCCTCCTCAATCCTGGAAGGGGTGACCAGAAAGGTGGTCATCACCCTGGCGACGGATCTCGGCTACCAGGTCAGGGAGGAAATGATCCCACGTGAGATGCTATATGTGGCCGATGAACTCTTCTTCACCGGCACCGCTGCCGAAATCACCCCCATCCGCTCGGTGGACGGCATAACCATCGGAAATGGGGAGAGGGGGCCGATCACCCGGAGGCTCCAGGAGGAATTCTTCGCCATAGTGGAGGGGAGGAAAGAGGACCGATACGGCTGGCTGACATACCTGTGAGGAGGAGGTGGAATCATGGTGGATAAGTATATCCCTCAGGAGATTGAGCCCAAGTGGCAGAAGCGCTGGGAGGAAGACAAGCTCTACAAGGTCACCGAAAGGGACGATAAGCCCAAATTCTACAACCTCGTGATGTATCCTTACCCCTCAGGCGACCTCCACATGGGCCACTGCCGGAACTACGTCATAGGCGACCTCATAGCCCGCTACAGGACCATGCGAGGTTACAATGTCCTCAACCCGATGGGGTGGGACTCCTTCGGCCTTCCGGCAGAGAACGCGGCCATAAAATATGGAATTCACCCCAGGGAATGGACCGAAAAGTGCATCGCCCGGATGAAAGAGCAGCTCCGCAAGATGGGGGTATGCTACGATTGGGACCGGGAAATCACTTCCTACGACCCCAATTATTACCGCTGGAATCAGTGGTTCTTCATCAAGATGTTTGAGAGGGGGCTCGCTTACAGGGCCAAGGCCCCCGTGAACTGGTGCCCATCCTGCAAGACCATCCTGGCGAACGAACAGGTGATAGATGGCCGATGCTGGCGGTGCGGTTCCCTCGTCACCAAAAAGGAGATGGAGCAGTGGTTCCTCCGGATAACGGCTTATGCCGAGGAGCTTCTGAGGGACCTGGAAAAGCTGGAGAGGTGGCCCGAGAAAGTCAAGCTCATGCAGGCCAACTGGATAGGGCGGAGCGAAGGGGCGAGGGTTTACTTCAAAGCCGAAAACGGTGAAGACATTGTGGTTTTCACCACCCGCCCCGATACCCTCTGGGGTGCCACCTTCATGGTCCTTGCCCCGGAGCATCCCCTTGTCATGAAGCTTGCGGCTCCCGAAAAGCGCAGGGAAGTGGAGGAATACCGGGAGTTCGCTTACCTCCAGAGCGAAATTCAGCGCCTCAGCACTGAGAAGGAGAAGACTGGCCTCTTCATCGGCGCTTACGCCATAAACCCGGTGAACCAGGAACGCATCCCCATCTGGATCTCCGACTACGTCTTGATGGGCTACGGGACCGGGGCGATCATGGGGGTGCCTGCCCACGATGAGAGGGACTTCCAGTTCGCCCTGAAGTTCGGCCTCCCCGTTATACCTGTCATTGCCCCGCCAGACGGCAGGGCCAAGAGCCTCGTCGCCAGGGGCACATACAGGGATGGTCTCCCCGAAGCCCTCAGGGAAGCGGGCTTTCAGCTTGAGGAGAAGGATGGCTCCCTTTACGTGACCATGACCGAAAAAGACAAAGAGCGCTACATAAGCATCGTCCGGGATTTCATCCTGCCTGGCTCGTGGACGGAGGTCATCGGAGCGGGATGGCAGTTCATCTTCGCCGATGGCGTGATGAATGTCGGTTCCATGGCGGAGGAAAAGGCCATACTGGAAAAGTGCAGGGAGCTCAATCCTTCCGTCCGCAGTAAACGCACCGTCGCCGAAATGCTCTGGGAAGTGGAATTCTACCGGGATGTCCTCTTCCACGACAGTTACAGCACGATGATAAACTCCGGCCCCCTGACGGGAACCCCTGGCGAGGTTGCGGTTAAGCGCACCATTGAGTGGCTTGAAGAGAGGGGCCTGGGGGAATTCGCCGTGAGCTACAGGCTCAGGGACTGGCTCATAAGCCGCCAGCGCTACTGGGGCACCCCGATCCCCATCGTTTACTGCCAGAACTGCGGGATAGTGCCCGTGCCTGAAGACCAGCTCCCGGTGCTCCTGCCCGAGAATGTGGACTTCACCCCCACCGGGACGGGCGAATCCCCCCTTGCCACCGTCCCCGAGTTCGTGAACACCACGTGCCCCAAGTGTGGAGGCCCCGCCAGGCGTGAAACCGACACCATGGATACCTTCGTGGATTCATCCTGGTATTACTTCCGCTACTGCGACCCCCGCAACACTGAGTTGCCCTTTAATCCTGAGAAAGCCGCTTACTGGATGCCGGTGGACCAGTATACCGGTGGGGTTGAGCATGCCATCCTCCACCTCCTCTACTCCCGCTTCTTCACCAAATTCCTGAGGGACATTGGCCTCAGCCCTGTGGATGAGCCCTTTGCTGCCCTCTTCACCCAGGGCATGGTCCTCAAGGATGGGAAAGCCATGTCCAAATCCCTCGGTAACATAGTCTCGGTTGATGAAATCACCAGCACTTACGGGGCCGACACCGCCCGGACCTTCATCCTCTTCGTGGCTCCTCCCGAGGTGGATTTTGAGTGGACCGAGAAGGGGGTGGAGGGGGCCCATCGCTTCCTCAACAGAGTCTGGCGCCTGGCCCTTGAAGTGGTGGAGGCCACGGAATTTTCGCCGGAGAGCGAGGAAAACCGTGCGGAGCTCCTCAGAGCGATCCACAGGACCATCCGGAAGGTGACGAGGGATATAGAGCGCTTCCACTTCAATACGGCGGTCAGTGCAATAATGGAACTCACCTCCACCCTCATTGACTACAAAGAGAAGAACGGAGTTACCCCCACGGTCCGGGAGGGGGTGGAGAAACTGCTCCTCCTTCTGGCTCCCGTTGCCCCTCACATAACCGAGGAACTCTGGGAGAGGCTCGGTAAGCCCTACAGCATCCACATGCAACCCTGGCCCGAATGGGATGAGGAGCTGGCGAAGGAGGAGATAATAACCCTGGTGGTTCAGGTGGATGGCAAAGTGCGGGACCGCTTCCAGGTCCCGGCCGACATATCCGGTGATGAAGCGAAGGAGCTTGCCCTCAACAGCCCCAAAGTCCGGCGCCATCTGGAAGGGAAGGAGATAAAGCAAATAGTCTTCGTTCCGGGCAAGCTCATAAACATCGTCACAGCCGGGTGATAGGACTTCCACTCAGGGATTGGAAGATCACCGGGCTCTGGCACAGGTGGAAGACGGCATGGGCCCATGCCGTGTTAATTTCGCTTTTTGAGATTGGCCTGTTTTACTACTGGTTCGGCGTCGCCGACCGTTACGCCGTTTTCCTCTATGGGCACTACGGAGCCGGACCTTTTGCGGCCGCGACCCTGAGCCGGTACCTGATGACGGGCCTGGTCGCTTCGGGCGCGGTGCTGGTGGTGTATGGGATCGCCAACTGGTTCGCCGCTCACCTTGCCCGGGCGTTTTACCGCCGCTACACCGTGCCGGAGTGGTGGAAGGTGTGGGTGTGCTGTCTGCCCTTCCTCATTCCTGTCCTGCCGTTGATGCTGACCACCCTCAATCAGCCTACCCTGCCGCTTCCTCTGGCCCTGCTCATCACGGTGATAGCCGTGGGAAGCTTCCCGCTCGCCCTCATGCCAGGGCGGCTGGCTGCGGAAGACCTGGGAGAACTGGTGTGGCTGGCGCTGGCAGGGCTGGGGCTCACGCCTTCCCTCCTGCTCCTGCGGGCGGTGGAACTCACCGACAGGATGCTGGCGGAAAAGGCCTTTGGCATTGCCGTAGGGAGCATCCTTGCCGGCGCGGTGTGGTCATCGGCCGTGGTCTGGATTCACTCCCGACGGCGAGGCCCTTGCTGGAGGGTGGAGCATTTGCTGGTCAGCGCCTTCTCTCTGGCTTACCTCCTCGGACCGCTGGCGCACTACCTTCTTTTCACTCCACCTGGTTACCGCTACATCACCGTTGCGGCGAATTTTTTCGCTGAGCATCCGGCAACACAGGTTGCATGCTTTCTTACCGCGACCGTTTTAGCAGGTTTAACGGCAAAATTGCAATATTTTTCAAAAAGATAGGAGGTGTGTCATGAAAAAGGTAAACATTGAGGAAATCCTGTATCTTGCCATTGGGGCCCTGATCATTGTGGCGGCCATCTGGTTCCCTTTCTTCGGCCCGGGGAAGCCCGTCATTGCCCAGTTATCTAAAGCGAACCTTTACAGTGATTACAGTCACCCTGCACCAACTCCATCCCTGGGCACTGCTTTCACTTACCAGGGCCAGTTGAAGAAAGACGGCAACCCCGTGAATGGCACCTGCGACTTCCAGTTCAGCCTGTGGGATGCCGCAAGCGGCGGCAGGCAGATTGGCACGGCTCAGATAAAAACCAATGTTGAAGTAAGCGGCGGCCTTTTCACCATCCCCGACCTGGACTTTGGCGCCGGTGCTTTCCAGGGCGACGCCCGCTGGCTGCAAATCGATGTGCGCTGCCCGGCAGGAAGCGGCTCTTATACCCCTCTCTTCCCGCGCCAGCCACTGGCTCCGGTGCCCTACGCTCTGGCCCTGCCAGGGTTGTGGACGCAGCCGAACGCCACCAGTCCCAACCTAATCGGTGGCTACAGCGGCAATAGCGTGACTGCCGGGGTAGTAGGGGCCACTATCGGTGGCGGTGGAGAAAGCGGCAGCACCAACCGAGTGACTGACAATTACGGCACGGTGGGAGGTGGCCGCAACAATCAAGCCGGGAACGACGCTGGAACTACCTCAGACAGGCCCTACGCCACTGTTGGCGGGGGCTACGGCAAC
>DAOUCW010000078.1:0-12159 GCA_034431695.1 Anaerolineae bacterium
GGGGTATACGGAGGGGGAGGTTGGGATGTATTTAAGATAAGGTGCATTATCTTAAATTCACCGAGGACCATTTAAAAGGGGGAGAGAGCCTCTCCATCCCTCCCCCAGGACCCAGAGACGCCGGGTTGCGCCCATCGCCCGGCGCGGTTTCGTCTCCACCACTTACCTTCCCGGCTCGCCATCTTCGGGGGCTGAATCTGTAGCTTTTTACTCCCGGTTTATCCGGAGGCTTGGATCCTGCCCTGCGCCAGCAGTTTGTGTAATTTATGTAAAATGCTTCAGTGCTTCCTCCAGAAGGGCAGTGTAATCCCCGAAGGATAGTTTGCTGAGGGCTTCCTCCGGAGTCATGATGAAAGCGTCCTTGCCCAGGTGCTTCTCCCACTCAGAAGTTGGTTCCTGAACGCGGGCGGCGAAGAAGACCACAGAATATTCTTTACCCCCGTAGTGGTAACGCACTTCTCCCACCTTGCCCTGCAGCTTCACGTTCAGGCCCAATTCCTCGTTTACTTCCCGGACAGCAGCATCCTCCGGCCTCTCTCCTTCCTCTATGTGGCCCTTCGGGAAAAGCCAGTGGCCGTTCTGGTTCTTCCTCAATACTACGTTTTCACCCCAGAAGACAATCGCTCCCGCTTCTTTGATCGGCGCATCCATGCTCAATCTTCCTCTGAACTGAACTGTGGTAATTCTGCGAGCCCCTCCTTTATAGCCGTCAGGATCCCGCCTTCAACGGCTTTCTTGGCCGCCCTTATGGCATTTTTGATCGCCACTGCATCCGAACGCCCATGCGCTACTATCACCACACCGTCCACCCCCAGGAGCGGTCCTCCACCGTATTCCCGGTAGTCAAGGCGTCTGGCCACCGCTTTGAAAGCTTCCCGGGCCAGCAACCCTCCCAAGATCGCTAAAGGCCGCTTCTTCATTTCTTCCTTGATTATCCCCATAAGGGCCATGGCCAGGCCTTCGGAAAGCTTCACCACAACGTTGCCTGTAAATCCATCGCTCACCACCACATCGGCCATGCCTGCCGGGATATCCTTTCCTTCCACGTTCCCGATGAAGTTCAACCCGCTTGCCTTGAGCAATTGGTAGGCTTCCTGGACGACTACTGTGCCCTTCGTTTCTTCCTCCCCGTTGGAAAGAAGGCCTATGCGGGGGTTCTTTATGCCCATAACCCTCTCGGCGTAGACGTGGCCCATGAGGGCGAACTGCAGCAGGTATTCGGGCTTGCAGTCGGTGTTGGCTCCCACGTCTATCAGGAAGCAGTAGCCCTTCGTTGTGGGGTAAGGGGTGGCAAGGGCAGGCCGCTTTATCCCCTTTATTCTCCCCAGGTGGAAGATGGCGGCTGCCATAACTCCCCCTGAATTCCCGGCCGAAACGAAGGCATCGGCTTCCCCCTGTTTGAGCATCTTCATCCCGACCACCATGGAGGAATCGGGCTTGGCTTTTACGGCGGCAGCGGGGTGTTCGTGCATTTCAATGACCTGAGAGGCATGGACTATGGGCAGCGAGAGGCCGCGGGTATCATGCCTGGCGAGCTCGGTCTGGATGTCTTCTTCCCTGCCCACCAGAACCACTTCAACCCCCAGCTCACGGGCAGCCATTACCGCCCCTTCCACCGCCACCGGTGGAGCGTAATCGCCCCCCATAGCATCCAGTATTATGCGCATTTTGCCCCTCCCTGGCTAATTGTCTACAAAAATAAACACCAGATCGTTCACATTGGTATTGGTTGGGCCGGTCACGAGAAGGTCGCCGAGGGCCTTGAAGAAAGTGTAAGAGTCGTTGTTCTGAAGGTAAGCCAGAGGGGAAAGGCCCTTCTCCATTGCCCTCCGGGTTGTCGTTCCATCCACGATGGCTCCGGCAGCATCGGTTGGGCCATCGGTTCCGTCGGTGGCCAGAGTTACCACGGTAATTTTTTCCCATCCCTCAATGGATATGGCTGCCGATAAAGCGAGTTCCTGGTTCCTCCCGCCTTTGCCTTCACCTCTGACGGTCACAGTGGTTTCGCCTCCCATTATGACGCAGGCAGGCGGTGGGATCGGGATACCTCTCAGGGCGATCTCTTTCCCCAGGGCAGCCACTGCTTTCCCTATTTCCCTTGCCTCCCCTTCCAGGAAAGTGGTCAGGAGCATGGCGTTGAAACCTTGCTTTCGGGCTTCCTCCAGTGCTGCCGCCGCAGCAGTATAGTTCTCGGCTATGATTACGTTCTGGACCCGGTCGAAGACGGGGTCACCTGGCTTGGGGGTTTCCGGGATTTCTCCCCTGAGGCCT
This sequence comes from Anaerolineae bacterium, assembly GCA_034431695.1. Lineage (GTDB taxonomy): Bacteria > Chloroflexota > Anaerolineae > SpSt-600 > SpSt-600 > SpSt-600. Next base: position 2,272 of record DAOUCW010000078.1, read on the forward strand.
TTCCGGAGCCTCTCCACGATCCTCTCGGGCATTTCGCTCACGAGGTTGTATTTTTCCAGCACTTTCCACGCATCGGAGAAAGTGGTTGGGTCGGGGGCGGTTGGGCCGGAAGCGATGGTATCCAGAGGGCTTCCCACCACATCGGACAGGATCAGGCTGATGACGGTGGCAGGGGATGCAGCTCTGGCGAGCTGTCCGCCCTTTACGGCCGAGATGTGCTTCCGCACAGCGTTCATTTCATTTATGGTGGCTCCGCATTTCAGGAGCAAGGATGTGGCCAGCTTTTTGTCCTCCAAGGTAATGCCTTCGGCGGGCAGAGGCATCAGCGCTGATCCGCCTCCGGAGATAACGGTTATAACCAGATCCTGCTCATCAAGGCCCGAGACCAGCTCCATTATCTTTCTGGTTCCTTCAAGCCCGGCTTCGTTCGGGGTGGGGTGGCCAGCCTGATTTATGGTTATGCGGGCCGGAGATGGCTCGAGGATGTAGCCTTCTTTAACGTTAACCCACCCACCTGATATGCGTTCTCCGAGGATCTCTTCCACAGCGGAGGCCATGGGAGCTCCTGCCTTCCCCCCACCCACTACTACAATGCGCCGGAACCTGTTGAGATCGTAAACCCTCTCGGCGACGATGAGCTTATCCCCTTCCCTCCTCAGCACCTTTCGCACAGCCTCTGCCGGGTCCACCGCTCTGAGGGCAGCGTTTATTATGGACATTATCTTCTCTTTATCCATGCCGCCCATGTCTGCTTCCTCCGTCCCATTCGTTTCGCATAGCGGAAATGGCCGGAACTGCCTTTTCAGGCCAAATTTTGCAATTTCCAGAAGAGCTGGTCAATATTGCTATGCGAAACGAAGCTGCGGGATTTGCTCTCACCGCATCTCTGCCCCGCCGGGAATTCATTGCCTGAGCTTATAAGCAACCATGAAGGCTTCAAGGTCCCGCAGTGCCCTCTCGCTGTAGGCAAGGTAACGGGCTTGCTTCTTCTTGACCCTTTTCTCCAGGGGTGGAAGCAGCCCGAAGTTAGCTTTCATCGGCTGAAATTCCTTCAGCCTCGGATCGGTTATGTAACGGCAGAGGGCTCCTATCATGGTGGTGGGAGGGAAAACAAGCGGCTCCTCACCCCGGAGCAACCTCGCCATGTTCAATCCGGCTACAAGGCCTGTGGCCGTTGAGCCCACGTAGCCCTCGCTCCCGGTTATCTGGCCGGCAAAGAAGAGGTCAGGCCTGTGGCGGAACTGGAGGGTGGGAAGAAGGAGTTTGGGGGAATTTATGAAAGTATTGCGGTGCATCTGACCGTATCGCACGAATTCGGCTTTCTCCAGCCCCGGAATGAGCCTGAAAACCCTCTCCTGCTCGCCCCACTTGAGATTGGTCTGAAAGCCAACGAGGTTGTAGAGTGTCCCGGCAGCATCATCCTGACGGAGCTGAACCACAGCGTAAGGTTGCTTGCCCGTCCTCGGATCCACCAGTCCCACCGGACGCAACGGGCCGAAAGCAAGGGCTTCCCTTCCCCGCCTCGCTATAACCTCAATCGGCAGGCACGCCTCAAAGAATTTGGGGTCCTCCCTCTCAAAGTCCCTCAGTTCAATGGTCTCGGCCTGCAGGAGAGCATCCACAAACCTGTAGTATTCCTCCTGAGTCATTGGGCAATTTATGTAATCCTCTCCCCCTTTCCCGTAGCGTGAAGCCCGAAAGGCTTTCGTCATGTCAATGGATTCGTATGTCACGATGGGGGCTATGGCATCGTAGAAGTAAAGATATTCCTCTCCGATCAGTTCGCGGATGCGAGCGGCAAGGGCGTCGGAGGTCAGCGGACCCGTGGCTATGATCACCGGGCCCGAAGGTATTTCGGTCACTTCTTCCCGGATGAGCCTGATGTTGGGGTGAGACTCCACGCGCTCCGTGACCAGGCGGGCAAAATCGTCCCTGGAAACGGCCAGGCTTCCCCCTGCCGGCACCCTCGTTTCATAGGCACAGGAGAGGATAAGGGAACCCAGACGGCGCAGTTCTTCCTTGAGAAGCCCGAGGGGTTTGTCAAGGGGCTCCGCTCCGAGAGAATTGCTGCAAACCAGCTCTGCCAGGAATCCGGTGCGGTGGGCGGGAGTGAGCTTGTGGGGACGCATCTCGTAAAGGTCCACCTTAAAGCCCCTTTCAGCCAGCTGCCAGGCCGCTTCAGATCCGGCAAGTCCTCCACCGATCACCACCACATCGCCCATGCTCATTCCTCTTTAACAATCTTTATGTGAAGTTCAGCCAGCTGCCTCTCGGTAATGGGAGCCGGGGCTGAAAACAGGAGGTCCACTGCAGCCTGGGTCTTGGGGAAGGCTATAACCTCCCGAATGGAGCTTTCGCCCCGAAGGAGCATGACCAGGCGGTCTATGCCCAGAGCTATGCCACCGTGGGGAGGAGCACCGAACTCAAAGGCTTCCAGTAAATGGCCGAACTGGGCCCTCGCCTCCTCCTCAGAAAGGCCGATGAGCCGGAATATTTTCTCCTGAAGCGGGCGATTGTGGATCCTTATGCTACCTCCGCCGATCTCCCAGCCGTTGCAGACGATGTCGTAAGCCTTCGCCCTGACCTCGCCGGGCGAGGTATCCAGCAGAGGGATATCCTCGTCAAGGGGAGCAGTGAAGGGATGGTGCACAGGATCCCAGCGGTTCTCCTCTTCGTTCCAGGCGAACAGCGGGAAATCCAGAACCCAGGCGAAAGCCAGCTCATTCTCATCCACAAGGCCGGCGGAGCGCCCCACATGGAGCCGGATCCTGCCCATTATGTCAAGCGCCTTCTCCGGCTCATCGGCCACGAAGAGGATGCCGTCACCGCAAGAGGCTTCTGCTCTGGAGACAATGGTTTCAAGCTGGCCCGGGGTGAAGTATCGGGCTACAGGGGACTTTATCCCCTCCTCCGTCACAGCCATCCAGACAATCCCCTGCGCCCCGAACTCCCTGGCTTTAGCACCTATCTCATCCCACTGCTTCCGGGAATAGCCCGCACCACCGGGAACTCTGAGGCCCTTGACCTTTCCCCCTCCTTCCGCCACCTGCCGGAAAACGCCGAATTCCCCGACCGCAGCTATGTCGGTTATGTCAAATATTGGCAAGCCGAAGCGAAGGTCGGGTTTATCGGAGCCGTAGCGCTCCATTACCTCCTGGTAGGAGAGGCGGGGGAAAGGCTCAAATTTGAGCCTCTTTGTGGTCAGGGATTTGACCAGGGCTGTGAGCAGTTCCTCAATCACCTGCAGGACATCCTCACGGTCCACGAAGGACATTTCCAGGTCGAGCTGGGTGAATTCGGGCTGGCGGTCGGCTCTGAGGTCCTCGTCGCGGAAGCAGCGGGCTATCTGGAAGTATTTTTCAAAGCCTGCCACCATCAGGAGTTGTTTCAGTTGCTGGGGTGATTGGGGGAGGGCGTAGAATTTGCCGGGGTGAATGCGGCTCGGCACCACGTAGTCCCTCGCCCCTTCCGGGGTGCTACGGATGAGGATGGGGGGTTCTATTTCCACAAAGCCCCGCGCATCCAGGAAATCCCGGATGAACTTTACCACTCTGTGGCGGAAGATGATGTTCTCCTTCATCCTCTGCCTGCGCAGGTCAAGGTAGCGGTATCGGAGGCGCAGGGCTTCATCAACCTCTTCCTCGCGTTCAATGTAGAAAGGTGGGGTCCGGGATGGGTTGAGGATCTTCGCTTCTCTGGCGATGACTTCCACCTCACCGGTGGGGAGGTTGGGGTTTTCCATCCCCGGCGGCCTTTCCTTGACCACCCCCCTGACCCAGAGGACGTATTCGCTGCGAGCTTCATCGGCAACTTCGTAGGCTTCGGGGGATTCGGCGGGGTTGAAGACCACCTGAACTATCCCCTCGCGGTCCCGGAGGTCAATGAAGATCAGTCCCCCGTGGTGACGGCGGCGGTGGACCCACCCCGCAAGCTGCACTTCTTTCCCCACATGTTCCTTGCGCAGAAGACCGCAGTAATGGTCCTTAAGCACTTCCAACCTCCAGCACGGGAACTTGCTTTAGGGATTTTATATCTCCAACCCCGGTGCAGAACATGGCGATGCGGAAAGCCTGGAGTATCTCCCAGGCTTTCTCCCTCACTGCCTCCACCGAGAACACAGCGGGCTTCAGGAAAGGTGCTCCGATTCCCACAAGGTCGGCCCCAAGGGCAATAGCCTTGGCCGCATCAACCCCGGTCCTTATCCCCCCGCTGGCAATGAGGGGGAAATCGGGGATGGCCCGGCGTATGCTCTTTACGGCTTCGGCGGTGGGGATGCCCCATCCGGAGAAGGCCAGGGCTACATTTCTCTGGCTTTCCCGATCGATCCGGTGCATTTCCACCAGGCTCCAGCACGTTCCTCCAGCTCCGGCCACGTCAATGGCTGCAACTCCTGCCTCAATCAGCTTCAGGGCCACTTCAGGACTTATCCCCCACCCCACTTCCTTGACGATAACCGGAACCTCCAGGCTTGCGCATATTTTCTCAATTTTGCGGAGCAATCCGGAAAAATCCGTATTCCCCTCCGGCTGCAGAGCTTCCTGCAGGGGATTGAGGTGCAGGACAAGGGCATCGGCTTCAATCATTTCCACCGCCTTGCGGCATTCATCCACCCCGTAGCCGTAGTTGAGCTGAACCGCTCCCAGGTTCGCCAGGAGGAGGATATCGGGAGCGAGATCCCGCACCTTGTAGGAAGAGGCCAGGCCTGGATCTTCCAGAGCCGCCCTCTGAGACCCCACCCCCATGGCCCACCTGAACTCCTGAGCCACGGCTGCGAGGTTCCGGTTTATCCTCCCCGCCTCTTCTGTCCCCCCGGTCATCGGGGAAATGAGGAAGGGAGCACCAAGCTTTTTGCCGAGAAACTGCGTGGAGGTGTCAATTTCTGCCAGGTTCAACTCGGGAAGGGCACAGTGGGGCAGGCGGTATCTCTCAAAGCCTGCTGTCAGGGTGCTGAATTCCACGTCTTTTTCCAGGACGATCCGGAGGTGCTCGCTCTTCCTGCGGTTTGAAGCCATCAGTAAGCACTCCTGTCGGAGAAAATGCGCACGATGGTCTTGAGGATGATTTTTATGTCAAGCCAGAGGGACCAGTTCTCAATATACCAGAGGTCGTATTTGGTCCTTTCGGCGATGGAGGTATCCCCGCGCAGGCCGTGGATCTGGGCCCAGCCTGTTATCCCGGCCTTCTCCCTGTGGCGCTCCATGTAGCGGGGGATGCTGCGCCTGAACTGCTCCACGTAATATGGTTGCTCCGGCCTCGGCCCAACCAGGCTCATGTGCCCCAGGAGCACGTTGATGAACTGGGGAAGCTCATCAAGGGAATAGCGCCTCAGGATGGCTCCAAGCCTCGTGCGCCTGGGATCATCGGGGGTGGTCCAGCCAGGACCATTGGCATCAGCATCCTGGCGCATGGAACGGAATTTGAGCATGGGGAAAGGTCTGGCATCAAGCCCCATCCTCTCCTGCACGTAGAAGACAGGCCCGGGGGAATCAAGCTTTATCAATATGGCTATGAGGAGCATGAGAGGGGAAAGGAGTATGAGGGCGATTGAAGCCCCGACTATGTCCATGGCTCTCTTGAGGGCGAGCTTCCATCCCCTCATAACGTTATCCCTCACGGTGATGAGGGGAAGGCCGTCCAGGTCTCCTATGCTGACCTCCGATGCTATTATCTGGAACACATCGGGGAAGACCTTGATGGCTGTGGAACTGCGGTCGCACATCCCAATTATGGAGAGGAGCTGGGAATGGTCAGCCTCGGGCATGGCGATGATGACTTCGTCCACTTCTTCCCGGCTCAGGATGGAAGGGAGGTCGTTTATCTTGCCCAGGACCGGGACACCCATCACCTGGCCGGTGGCGTTATCGTCCACGAAACCCACTACCCTGTAGCCGAGGCCTGGAGAGCGCATTATCTTCTGCAGGATTATCCGTCCCACCTCCCCCGCCCCAACTATCAGGACCCTGGAAACCCCTATGCCCCTGGCGTAGGCCGAACGCTGCCACCGGTAGTGCAGGGTCCGGCCGATGAAGGTCAGGATTATGGTGAGGAGCCAGGCGTAGACCATCATCAGCCTGGAGTAATCGGGTTCGTTCTTGAAGAGAAGGGAGAAGAAAGCTATGGCTATCAGGGTCCCAATGGAGGAAGCGGCAGTGAGTTTGGAGAATTCGTCAATGTGGGAGAAGGCTCGGCGACGGTGGTAGAGGCGAGCGAAGAAGAAGGTCACCAGCAGGGTGATCACGTAGACCGCAGCCATCCCCAGATATGGGGTGAAGGAATAGGGAAGGTTCTGGTGAGCGGTGAGCAGGCGGAGCCTGTAAGCCAGGTAGAAAGCCAGGGCTATAAGCCCGGCGTCAAGGACCGCCAGGCTTACGCGGAAGAAAAATCTCGGATTCTTCACGATAATTTGCTTAAACCCCACCACAGGTAAATCCCCGCCTTGACCAGTTTATCCAGCCACCATGGGGTCTGGGAAGCGTAGTGCTTGCGGTAAAAGATCAGCATTGCCCTGAAAAACTCATCGCGGGCCCTCGGGTTTTTCTGGCTTGAGACTTTCTTGTAGTGGAGGACGGTCACCCCGGGGTAGTAATACACCTTCCAGCCTGCCTTTTTTATCCTCAAGGCCCAATCCAGGTCCTCGCCGTAGAGGAAGAAAGATTCGTCCAGAAGGCCGGCATCGGCAATGGCTTCCCGGCGGACCATCATGAAGGCCCCTACCACCGAATCAACTTCGGCCGTCTTGTCGGGGTCAAGGTAAGTAAGGTTGTAGCGAGCGAAGCGAGGGTGGCGAGGGAATAGCCTGCTGAGGCCTATCATCCTGTAGAAAGCCACTTCAGGGGTGGGGAAAGAGCGACGGCAGGCCAGGTCCAGGCTCCCATCCTGGCGGATGAGCTTGGGGCCGGCGATGCCCGCCTGAGGGTGGGAATCCATGAACTGAACCATGCCCAAAAGAGCACCCGGAGGCAGGATCGTGTCGGGGTTGAGGAGGAGGGCATAACGGGGGGCCTCCGGGGAGAAAGCGTCGGGATCAAAGCCCAGGGCCTTCAGGCCAAGGTTGTTGGCATAGGCATACCCGCCGTTGAAGGGACTGCAGATAAGCAGAACCCCGGGGAACTCTTCCCTCACCATATCGGCGCTTCCATCTCCTGAACCATTGTCCACCACGCAAACTTTAAAGGTAACCCCCCGGTTCTCCATGAGGGAAAGCAGGCAATCCCTGAGGAGATCCCTGGTGTTGTAGTTTACGATTACAACCCCCACGTCCACCATGGTTCCCACCCGTTGGATTTTATTTTAACACGAAAGCAATGTGGAAGCAATCTTTTTGGGCAGATCCCACAGCCCGGGGTATAATTAGCCCCGAACGGTTCCCTGGAGGTTCAGGTTGGACAGGAAAGCGAACTTCCTGGCGGTGGCTTCTCTCATCTGCGTTGTGCTGATCTTAAACCGCTACAACCTCTTCACCAACCGCATCCTGGTGGGTCTGGACCTCTTCACTTACTTTTACCCTTACTGGCACCTTGCGGCGGAGGCCATAAGGGAAGGCCGGATACCCCTCTGGAACCCCCACCTTTTCATGGGAAGTCCTCTGCTGGCGAACGTTCAGTTTTCCTTTTTCTACGGGGTAAACTGGCCCCTCCTGGTCTGGCTCTCCCCGCCCCAGGCCGTCAAGATTTCCATTGCTGTGCATCTCTTCATAGCCGGCTTCTCCCTGTGGCTCCTGGCCAGGAAGAAGATCGGACTTTCGTGGGAGGCTTCCCTCCTCTCGGCCATCGGGTTCTCCGCGGGTGGTTTTCTGGTGGCCCAGGCCGAGCACATAAATCAGCTGGCGGTGGTGAGCTGGCTGCCCCTCTTCATTCTCCTGATGGACCGCAACCTCTTGGCCGCGGCTGCTATCTTCTGCCTGATGGTCTTCGCCGGGCACCTCCAGGCCCTCTACATAAGCCTCGCCGCTGCTGGCCTCTACGCCTTCTTCTCCGGCTTCCAAGATAGAGGCAAAAGCTTCGTCAGGCTCCTGAGCGCCTGCGCGATCGGAACGGGCCTCGCGGCTGTTCAGCTCATCCCTGCTCTGGAACTGGCGAGGCTATCCATACGGAGCAGCGGCCTTCCCTATCAGGATGCCACCGCCTTCTCCCTGCGGCCTTTCCTCCTGGCTTATTCCCTGCTGCCCCCTGCCGGCATCAAGCCCGAGACAATCTTCGGGAGCAGGGCCTTTACCGAATACATGGCTTACGAAGGGTTCATGTGCCTGCTCCTGGCCATCGCCGGCATCGTATCCCCGGAGAGGAAGAAGTGGCCCTGGGTGGCGATGGCCCTCGTCGGCGTTTTCCTGGCCTCCGGGCGGGCCAATCCTTTCTACCGGTTACTCTACGAATTCGTCCCGGGCTTTTCTTCCTTCAGAGCCCCGGCACGCTGGATGCTCCTCTACGCCCTCAGCCTCCCGATCCTGGCGGGGATCGGCCTGGACCGCCTGCATTCCTTCCCCCTGAAGGTTTACTTTGCCCTGCTGGGAGCAGGTTTCCTCCCCCTGATCCCTTCGTTCATCCACTCGCCACCGCCTCTATCAACCTCGGCGATCTGGCTGGCAGCCGGATCTTTGGGGCTGGCTTTCATTCTGGCAGTGCGGATCAGGGGCCTGCCGGGCTGGCCTGCGCCAGCCTTCCTGGCGCTCGAGCTCATCCTGGCCTCGGCCAGCATGCCTCTGAGTCACCCAACGGCCCCTCAGGCCTTCTACACCTGGCGGACCGCACCCCTCCACCTGGCCCTCGCCCGGGAGGAAGGGGAACCCTTCCGCTTCCTCTCCTTTTCTTCCCTCGTCTTTGACCCGGGAGACCTCGGCGAGATGCGCTCAGCTTACCTCAGGCTCCTCGGGGAAGAGGCTTTCTACGACCTCATTGTGGCTCTGAAGCAGAAAGAGATCCTGGCCCCCAACCTCCCCGCCCTCTACGGTCTCCAGACGGCCGACGGATACGATGGAGGGCTTCTGCCTCTCAGGGATTTCGTGAAAGTTACGGGCTTCATGCACCACGCCGGCCGGAAAGCAATGGATGGCAGGCTCTACCAGTTCATCCATGCCCCGCCTCCCGACCCCCTGCTGGACCTCTTCAACATACGCTTCCTGGTGACGGATAAAGTTTACGATTTGTGGGTGGACGGAGTCTACTACGACCTGACTTTCGGCGCCTCCCTCGGGGCAGGGGATGCTTTGACGATAACCCTTCCGGAGGCCTTCCCCGCCACAGGGATCGGCTTCATCTCCTGGATTGAAGGGGCAAACCCGCAACCGGGGACGCCTGTGGCAGAGGTGGAAATTTTCTCAGAAGGAGGCGCGAGAAAGCTTTACACGATCAGAGCAGGGGAGGACACCTCGCATGAAGCCTGTGCGGAGAAATGTGCGCGCCTCGCAGGCAAACTGCCCGATTTCTCCGAACCATCCATGAGAGGCTCCAGCCTCTTCTATTTCCGGAAGGAATGGGGAAGATGGGAGAAGGTGGAGAAAGTTGTCTTCCGTGGATTGCTTGAGCAAGGTCGCTGGCACCTGAGAGGCTCTTCCCTCTTCAACGGACCGGCAGGCTCCTTCCAGCCTCTGGTCGTTTCCGACCAGGGGCCATTTGCCCTGGTGCACTCAGGTGATGTCAAGGTTTACGAGAACGTGGATTGCCTTCCCAGGGCAATGGTGGTGCACGGGGAGGAAGCGGTGACGGATGAACTGGAGGACCCATTTGCCCTGGAGGGGGCGGTGAGACGCAGCCTCAACCCGATGGAAGAGGCCTTAGTAGAGCGTTACGATGAGGAAAAAGTTGTAGTGAGAGTCCGCCTGGAGGAGCCGGGCTACCTCGTGCTGACCGATGCTTTCTACCCGGGCTGGGAAGCCCGCTCTTTGAAGCGTGG
>DAOUCW010000079.1:0-3893 GCA_034431695.1 Anaerolineae bacterium
GTCTATGAGGATGAGCTGGGCCCGCTGGCTGCCGAGCTGGGGGAAAAATTCCGCAGGCTCCCGAACGAGTTCCGCCACCGCTCCGGCTATCTCCTGAAGCTGAGCGGGATCGTGCCAGGAGAGATGTATGGTGAGGATCCGGTGTTTTGATTCGGAAGCGATGGCCCCGTAGAGGCTGCCGGGCGGGAAAGAGAGCTTTGAAGCTACTCTGTCGGCGAAAGCCCGGCCCCTGACCACCTCAGCCATATCGTCCACCATGTATTCCGAAGCGAGCCAGGTGTAGTAGCGGTCGTATTCGTAGTAATCCCCACCCGACTGAGGGATTATCCCCACGACAAACCGCATTGAAGCCCCATAGCGAGGGGGACGGGGGTGCCGGGTCAGCAGGCTTCCCACGAGGACCACCAGGAGGATCAGGGCTATAAGCCAGAGGTAACGCTTCAGAATTCCCCAGTATCGTCGCAACTCCATTGCTCCGCCTCCTCAAGGACGCATCCCCCCAGCGCCTCCAGGGCCTGGAGGACCTTCCCCAGGGCCTCCACAGGTGAATTGAGGATGAGTTCCGGGTCAAGGTGAAGGGGGGTCCAGCCCAGTGCTGCCAGCTCGTAATCCTGAGCGGCGGATCTCTCCCGCACCAGGCCTGAAAGGAGGGCTTCCTCATCGCACATGACTGCCAGCTTCCCGTTCCGGCAGAAAAGGGCGAAGTCCACCTCCTTCTCCCCTTCCTCACCCTGAACCAGGAAGCGCCTTTCGGCGGGGAGACCGTTCTCCCGGAACAGTTCCCACAGCTTCTCCTCCGCCTCTCCTCCGAGCCAGAGGTCATTTATTTCCTGAGCGCGGAAGAGCTTCCCCAGAGTTGTGGGTATGAAGGTGATGCGGCGGAGCCTCCGGCTCGGTATTGGCCTCGGGAGCCTCTCCAGGGGGCCGATTTCAACCTTGTAATACCATTCTCTGGCTCTCGGGTGGTCCTTCTCCTCCGGCAGAAGTTCCTCCCGCCGGACAAGGCGGTAGGCCTTCACGGGCGCATAGTAATTGACCGCCAGGCCTTCGGGGCCGAAGACTTTCGTCTGGTAAAAGGCCAGATATTCGGCCCCGAGGCGGGAAGGGGCTCTCTTCACCGGTATCCTGTACCACCCCTCCCTTCGGGCTATCTCCATATCCCTCGGATTGTTCATGACCACCACCAGGACGGGAGCCATTTCGTCCAGTTCCATCATTCCACCTCCAGCTCGGGTGCGAACTTCTTCAGGTTACTCCTGAGTTCCAGCAGGGCCAGGTCGCGGGCTTTAGCCTCCAGCATTATATCAAAATCCCTCCCATCTGTCATCAGGGCAGTGCGGCAGAAAGCTATGAATTCAAAGGGGTTCACGAAATCCGCATGCTCGGATGGATGCGGGGGGTAGGCCCTCTTCCTTCCGGCTTCCTCCACCAGCTTCATGGCCGTCCTGGGAGAACTGAAGTGGACCTTGGGGATCACGCCCTGGGGCCAGGTATCAAGGCACAGCCTGAGCGCCTCGTCTTCTTCCATTCCATCGCTGAGGTTCAGGAAGTGAAGGTGATCGAAGGTGAGAGGGATCCCCGTCCTTTCATGAACTGAGAGGAGGTCCGCCACCGAGAAAATGAGGTCGTCATTCTCAAGGCTCAGGCGTGAGAGGACTTCCCGAGGGAGTCTGTCCAGAACCCTGCACAGGCGGGCCAGCGCTGAGGCTTTGTCCCCGTAAGCTCCCCCGGCATGGATGACCACCACAGCCTCAGGGCCGAGGCCCATCGCTTCCAGGATCCTGGCCAGCGCAGTTATATGCCTGATGCTTCGCTCCACCACCTCCGGCCGGGGTGATGTCAGGCTTATGTAAGAGGGATGGAAGGAGAAGCGTATCCCCCTTTCCCGGGCCATCTTCCCTATCTCTTCCAGCTCTCTTGAGCATTCTTCTATCTGGCGGTGGAAAGCGGGGAGATCGGGGTGAGCTATGTAGGGGGCGAGTTCAGAGGCAAGCCTGTAGAACTTTATCCCCTTGCGTTCAAGGTAAAGGATTATGTCACGGAGGTAGGCCAGGCTGACGCTCAGGTGGGGGCTGTTCTGCCAGCGGCGGGAGTCGTAGGGCCTGAGGCCCGGATGGCCCAGGATCCTGACGGGTAAGCCCAGGCGCAAAGCCCCTCCTCAGCGGGAAAAGCGCCCCATCGTTTCGGCCACGGCCAGGATGTGCCCCTCCATGGCTTTCAGCACCTCATCCTTGCGGGCTTTGGGCGGCAAGTCAAGGGTTTTATCCAGAGCGTAAAGCCTGAAGAAGTAGCGGTGAGCCGGTCCGGGCGGCGGACACGGTCCCCCGTAGCCTATTTTCCCGAAGCTGTTGAACCCCTGGAGTGAATCACCGAGCGCGGGCAAAGTGGGGAGAGGCGGGACGCCTTCGGGCAATTCTGTTACGGAAGGGGGGATGTTGTAGATGACCCAGTGGTTGAAAGTGCCTCCGGGAGCGTCGGGGTCATCGCAGATGAGGACCAGGCTCCTGGCCTCAGGCGGCACTCCGGTCCAGCGCAGGGGAGGAGAGATGTTTTCCCCCTTGCAGGTGTAGCGTTCGGGGATAAGGCCTCCGTTCTCAAAGGCCGTGCTCACGATGACCATCCCGGTCACCGCAGGAGTTGGTATGGGGGAGATGGAGACCGTGGTGGGGGGAACCGGGGTAGGAGTAGGGGTTGCCGGCTGAGGCAACGGAGATGCGGGCACCGGGGTGGGAGCCGGCCGGCATGAAAGAGCCAGGATCGCCACCGCTATCAACAGAAAGCATGCCGACTTCTTCATGGTTTCCCTCCTTTCCCTCAGAGCCTCCGGAAAAAGCCGGGCACATAGAGGGGGAAACGGAACAGCATCGTCCTGTAAGTCAGCTTTCCATCAAACATCCGAACGAAGTCGGCGTTCATCAGGGGGTTGCGCACTCCGAGCTCAAAGCTTTCTTTCGGATGCTGGTAGAAAGCCCAGGCCCAGAGGCGGGCTGCTTTAAAATGAGGGGCCAGCTTTCTGTGGATCGCCTTCGTGTAAGATGGGAGATCTTCCCGCAGGATGGCCTGGACCGCCAGGCGCGCGCTCATCACCCCATACCTTATCCCTTCCCCCAGGAGGGGGTCCATGAGCCGCGCTGCATCGCCGATGAGGACCGTCCGGAGGGAATGGAGCTGCCGGTCTCTGAGGTAGATGGGCAGAGGGTGGGCCCTGATGGCGATATTGTCCAGGGGAATGCCCAGGTTTGCCATCCAGCGGCGGAAGATGCCCAGGAGGTCATCCCTGGTCCTGCCCATGGCCCCGATCCCTGCGGAAAGGTGCTCTTTCTTGGGGAAAACCCAGATGTAACCGGGATTGACGACCCCGAAGAGGAAGAAGGCGGTGGAACCAAAGGATTCAAGGAGGCCCTCCTGGGCCGGGATTTCCGCTTCCAGGGCTGCGCCAGTGGGTCCACCAGGCTCAAAATTGAGCGCACGCGCCACCACCGAGCCGGCCCCGTCGGCACCGATGAGGTAACGGGCCCGCCACCTGTAGCCGCTCTCGGCTATGACGGTGACACCCTTTTCATCCTCTTCAACCCCTGTGACCTTAACCCCATCCGCCACTTCGGCCCCCGACTTTTCCAGCACGAACCAGTCAAATTTATCCCGCATCACCATGACCACGGGGGAAGAGGGGAAAAGGACGCGGACCTCCTTCTCCCCCCGGAATGAATAGCGCACTCCTGTTATTTCCCTCTCAATCACCGGCTCGAGGGAGAAGGGGAAGAACCGGCAGACTGAGCGGGGGACTCCTCCGGCGCACGGTTTGTAGCGAGGAAGTTTCTCCTTCTCCACCACCAGGACTTTCGCCCCCGCCTGCTTCAGGAACAGAGCCGCCGAAGCTCCCGCTATCCCCC
>DAOUCW010000080.1:0-5388 GCA_034431695.1 Anaerolineae bacterium
GTCCATGGGTGGATTGTGGCTGGCGGTGATATTTATCCCGCCCCCGGCTCCGAGGGCCACCACGCTGAAGCTGATGACCGGGGTGGGTGTTGCCTCTTTCGTGAGGTAGCTCTTGATTCCGTGGGCAGCCATGACCTCCGCTGCAGCGGAGGCGAAGTGCTCGGAGGCGAAACGCCGGTCGTATCCTATAACCACGCCCCTTTCCGCCATGCCTTTGTCCAGGAGATAGCGGGCGAATCCCTGGGCGCACCGCCTCACGTTCTCAAAAGTGAAATCCTCGGCAATGGTTCCCCGCCACCCATCGGTGCCAAAGCGTATCTCCATGGGCGATCCTCCTAAAGGACTGTGCCCTCTTTCATCTGCTTTTTGACCAGTTCCAGGTCCGCATCCACCATCATCTTGATCAGCTCTTCAAAAGTGACAGTGGGTTTCCACCCGAGCTTGGTCCTGGCCTTGGTGGCATCGGCCACCAGGAGGTCCACATCTGCCGGGCGGAAGAGGGCCGGGTCCTGCACCACATACTTCTTCCAGTCAAGGCCCAGGTAGCCGAAAGCTAACTCGCAGAGCTCCCTCACGGAGTGGGTTTCCCCTGTTCCCACCACGTAGTCGTCGGGTTCGGGCTGCTGGAGCATGAGCCACATGGCTTTGACGTAATCCCCGGCGAAGCCCCAGTCCCTCCTTGCATCCAGGTTGCCCAGGCGCAGCTCTTTGGCCAGCCCGAGCTTTATCTTGGCCGCATTGTAGGTAACTTTGCGGGTGACAAACTCCAGGCCACGGCGCGGCGACTCGTGGTTGAAGAGGATGCCGGAGCAGGCAAAAATCCCGTAGCTCTCCCGGTAGTTCACCGTTATCCAGTGGGCGTAAACCTTGGCCACACCGTAGGGGCTGCGGGGGTGGAATGGGGTGTTCTCGTTCTGGGGAACTTCCTTCACTTTGCCGAACATCTCGCTGCTTGAAGCCTGGTAGAACTTGATCTTCGGATTCACGATGCGGATCGCCTCCAGAAGCCTGGTCACGCCCAGGGCGGTGACCTCACCGGTGAAGACCGGCTGCTCGAAGGAAGTGGGGACGAAGGACTGAGCCGCTAAGTTGTAGACCTCATCGGGCTGGTATTTCTCCAAGATGTAGATGAGCGAACTCTGGTCCAGGAGGTCGCCGGAGACCAGGGTGATCTTGTCCTGGATGTGGCTTATGCGGGAGAAGTTCACAGTGCTGGTGCGCCTCACCATCCCGATTACTTCGTAGCCTTTTTCCAGGAGGAATTCGGCCAGGTAGGAGCCATCCTGTCCGGTTATGCCGGTGATGAGAGCCCTCTTCTTGCCCAATTTCCACCTCCTTCAGGGGATTCAGAGGATGCTTACAGGTCTATCTTCCTCAACAGCTTCCACCCATGGTTCGTCCCGGAGTTTCAGTGCTTCGGAAGCCTTGCCTCTGACGGCGAAAGCTCTGAGGAGAGAATATTCCCGCACCACTTCAAACCCCATTTCTCTGAGGCGGGTGGCGCAGGCTTCAGGCTCGCCCCTGAAACGGACTATGAGTTTCACTTCTTCTTCCCCGAGTTCCTGCAATTTCTCCCTGAGATGCTCTTCCACCGCTCGTTCCCCTGACCCTGGATGTTCCAAATTATATCACCTCCCCCTCCGCACTGCAAAAGGTAGAAGCCTGGCTTGGGACCAGGAGCTGTAAACAGGACTCTTTTCCCCGAGGCATCGCCTTTTGCTCTTTCTCAACCCCTTATGCTATAATACCCCCTGCAGAAGCAGGCAGAGGAGGCGGTGGATGGAGCTCAGGGATTACTTGAGGGTGCTCAGAAGGCGTGGGTGGATAATTCTGGTGCTCATGTTCCTGACTGCTTTGAGCGCCTTTATCTACAGCAAATGGCAGATTCCCGAATACAAAGGCTATGTCACAATCCAGTTCAGGGCGGCGAGGGCTGACTGGGGCCTGACCAACGCGGCCAAGACCCTCCTGCCGAGCTACCGCAACTTCATCGCCAACGAGAAGACTGCCCAGCGGACCATTGAAAGGCTCCAGCTTGACCTCACTCCCCAGCAGCTCCTGAGCAAAGTGGCCACCAAGGCCGACGAAACCGATTTCACCCTCAGGCTTGAAGTCAGGGATTACGATGGCCCCCTCGCCCAGCGCATAGCCCAGACCATGGCCGAGATTTTCGTGGAGGACCAGACCGAGTGGAACCAGCGCCAGGATAAGCAGGACAGGGTTGAAGCTTTCATCCTCAACAGCGCCCGCTATTCCCTCTACAGGCCCCAGACCAAAATCAATGTCCTGGCCGGGGCTCTTTTCGGCGCCCTGCTGGGGGTCGTGATCATCTTCTTCCTGGAATGGCTCGAGGCCGATATCCTCTGGGCTGGAGAGGATGTGGAGCAACGCCTCGGCCTCCCGGTTCTGGGATTGATACCCTCCCATCCTTCAGAGGCCAGCTCCTCCGGCCGGAGGTTCAAACTCAGGAGGTAAAATGGAAAGGAACCTTTCCCCGGACCTTGTGACGATCCACCATCCCCGCTCGCCCATAGCCGAAGCTTACCGGATCCTGAGGACCAATCTGGAATTTTCAAGCCTTGACAGACCCCTGCGCATAATCCTGGTCACTTCTCCCGGAGCTGAAGAGGGCAAGAGCACGGTGCTGGCCAACCTGGGCGTGGTCATAGCTCAGACCGGGAAAAAGGTCATCATGGCCGATTGCGACCTGCGCCGCCCCTCCCTCCACGAACTCTTCGGACTTCCGGGGAACATCGGCCTCACAAACATGGTGGTTGATGAAGAGGCCATGAGGAATCCCCCTCTTCTGGAGACGGGCGTGGAAAACCTGCTGCTCCTCCCCAGCGGTCCTCTCCCCCCGAACCCCTCCGAAGTTCTGGCTTCCCGCAAGATGGAAGAGATCTTCAAGCGCCTCGCCTCAGAAGCCGATACGGTCCTCCTTGACGCACCGCCGGTTGTCCCCGTTACAGATGCCCTCATCCTGGCCTCAAAGTCCGATGGGGTGATACTGGTGATAAGGGCCGGCCACACCAAGAGGGAAATGGCCCTCAGGGCCAGGGAACTCCTGGAGAAGGTCAACGCCCGAATCCTGGGCGGAGTCCTCACCGATGCCCCGGTGGATATGAGGCTTCAGAGGTATTATGGTTCATGAGGGAAAGGGCTTCGTGGACCTCCATATCCACATACTGCCTGGGGTTGACGACGGAGCTGAAGACTGGGAGGACGCCATCCAGATGGCAAGGTTAGCCCGGGAAGAAGGGATCACCACTGTGGTGGCAACCCCGCACAATTCAGGTTTCGGCCAGGACCTGAACCGCAACCTCGTGCTCTCCCTCGTTGAAGAGCTGAAGGAAAAGCTCGCTGAGGAGGGGGTAGAACTTCAGGTCTTTCCGGGCATAGAAGTGATGCTAATACCCGAAGTATTCCGCCTCCTGGAAGAGGGGAAAGCCTTCACCATCAACGGGAGCCGTTACATCCTGGTGGAGTTGCCTTACACCGTCTACCCGGTGTATTCTGAGTATGTGCTGTTCAAGCTGATGGAGCGGGGCTACAGGCCCATCCTGGCGCACCCTGAACGCTACGCTTACTTTCAGAGCCGCCCTGAACTCCTGAAGCCCTTAGTGAAGAGGGGAGTGTTGCTCCAGCTCACCTCCGCCAGCATAACGGGGGAACTGGGAGGCAGGGCGAGGGAGACCTCCATTTTCCTGCTCCGGGAGGGGATGGCCCACATCGTGGCCACCGATGCCCATTCCTCCAGGTGGCGAAAGCCCAGCATGCGGGAAGCCTTTGAGGAGCTTTCCCGCATCGTGGGGCGGGAGAAAGCCGAGGAGATGACCCTCCACGCCCCTGAAGCCATCCTTGAGGATAAAGAAGTCAACTGAAATCCAGGAGGAAAGGAGGTGAAAAGGGTATGGGATCCGTCCTCAAGTGGCGCCGGCGCAAGATAGCGCGGCACAAGTATAAGAAGCGCCTCAAGAAGACGCGCTGGCAGCGCAGAATGCAGAAGATAGGAGGATGAAGAAGCCATGAAAGCCCTCGTCCTGAGCGGAGGCAAAGGCACAAGGCTCCGCCCCATAACTTATACCAGTGCCAAACAGCTGGTGCCGGTAGCCAACCGTCCTGTCCTCTTCCGGGTGCTGGACACCATAACGGCTGCCGGCATCACGGACATAGGAATTGTGGTGGGAGATACGGCTGAAGAGGTGATGAAGGCGGTGGGGGATGGCTCGGCCTGGAATGCTCGCATCACCTACATAAAGCAGGAGGCCCCCCTCGGACTCGCCCATGCCGTCAAAATCTCCAGGGACTACCTGGGCGATAGCCCCTTCGTCATGTTCCTGGGAGACAACGTGATCCAGGGAGGCATAAAGCACCTGGTGGAAGAATTCAGCCGGGGCGACTGGAACGCCCAGATAGTGCTCAAGGAGGTTGATAATCCCTCCCAGTTCGGAGTGGCCGAAATCAAAGATGGAAAGGTGGTCAGGCTGGTGGAGAAGCCGAAACATCCCCCTTCCAACCTGGCCCTTGTCGGAATTTACATGTTTGACCACCACATCTTTGAGGCCGTGGAAGCCATCAAGCCCTCCTGGCGGGGTGAGCTGGAGATAACCGATGCCATCCAGTATCTGATTGACAGAGGCTACAAGGTTTACCCCTACATCCACAAGGGCTGGTGGATAGATACCGGTAAGATGGAGGACCTCCTGGAGGCTAACCGGCTCCTTCTTGATGAGGTAAGCACCTGCGTAGAAGGGGAAATAAAGGGCAATTCCTCGGTCACCGGCAGGGTTGTGATTGAAGCCGGGGCCAAGATCGTGAACAGCACCATAAGGGGGCCGGCGGCCATAGGCCGGAACACCCGCATTGAAAACGCTTACATCGGCCCCTACACTTCAATCTACCACGACTGCATCATCCGCAACTGCGAGATTGAACACTGCATAGTGATGGAAGGGACGAGGATAGAGGACATCCCCTTCCGGCTGGAGGACAGCCTCATTGGGAGGTTCGTGGAGATAACGGCTTCCGACGCCAGGCCGAGAGCCTACCGCATGATGCTGGGAGATCACAGCAAGTTGAGCCTTTCCAGGGAGGTCCTGAAGTGAAGCGCTCACGGGCTTTCTGGCTGGCCCTTCTCCTCGGGCTTTCCGCCCTGGCGATCCTCTGCTGCGGGGGAAGTGTGCTGGCCTTCACGAGGGCGACCGGTTCTTACCGGGCCCCGCTCCCTCTGATCCCAAACGGGGTGGCGCTCGTGGAAATAAGGGGGATAGTGCTCAGCGGCTACCAGACCTACCCGGCCGGCATAATGAGCCGCGACCTGATTGAACCCCTCCGCACCGCTGATAAGGACCCGCAGGTCAGGGCCATCCTGCTCTATATAAACAGCAC
>DAOUCW010000081.1:0-12161 GCA_034431695.1 Anaerolineae bacterium
GGGCCTGTTGAGGCCGAGGGCGTTTATCGCTTCCAGCTCAAGGGGCCCCACCACGCTCCCCGCCCTGACTATGACCTCACCCTTTTCCACCGTGCGGACCACAGGCTCCACTGCGTCCCTGGTCTTCTTCCTGAGTTCTTCAGTCTTCTCCGGGTTCAGGAAGGAGTTGGGGGCAACCAGGTTGCCGGCCAGGCTCACCACAACCCTGACCTCTCCTTCGTCCAGCTCCCAGCTCACCATGGCCGGAAGAGCCCTCCTGACCTCAAGGAGGCGGTCTTCCCTGATCTCGTTCCGCATGGCCCTTTCCAGGACCGAGGGGACTTCCCTTGAGACCAATTCCCAGCGCGCTTCCGGGAGGGAGAGCAGGGATGAAATGACGTCTTCGGGGAGGGAAATGCCTTCCATTGAGGCCAGCCAGATCTTCTTCTCCTCCGGTGTTCCGTATGGGTCCGAACGCACAGCTTCAATGAATTTCACGATCGCTGAGGCCCTGATCAACTGCCTGCGGGCGACGGATGGGTCCGGGGGGTCGTAAACGGCCTCAACTGAGGCCTCTGCCTGGTCCCTGGCCCTTTCGGTTAGGACCTGGCTCACGTAGGAGAGCTTCCTGGGGGAGCGGATATCGTGGGGGCTAACATCCCCTTCTTTAAGGTTCAGCCCTCTGCCATCCGGTTCCCAGACCAGGATCAGGGTTACCAGGAGAGCGAAGGAGGCGAAGAGGAAGAAATTGCCGAGCTTCCTGGCTATCTGGGGCCAGAGCGATTTCCACTCCATGGAGTTTCAGAGGCCCGCTAACAGCTCCTGAACGATCTGGCTCACGAGGCTTCCGTCGGCCCGGCCCCTGACCCTGGGCATGAGGACTTTCATTACCTGGCCCATCTGGCGGGGGCTTGTGGCTCCCACTTCCTTTATTGCCTGGCGGGCCATTTCTTCTATCTCCTCCCGGGAGAGAGGCTTCGGGAGGTAAGCTTCCAGGACCGCGAGTTCTTCTTTTTCTTGCAGGACGAGGTCTTCTCTTCCGCCCCGGGCGAACTCTTCAATGGCCTCCCGGCGCTTCTTTGCTTCATCAGCGATGACGGCTATTATCTCGTCCTCGGTGAGCTCCCGCATTTTGTCCACCTCGGCCCTGCGGATGGCCGTTTTGAGCATCCTCAAGGCCGAAATCTTCCGTTCGTCCCGGCTTTTCATGGCTTCCTTCAATTCCTGGTCAATCTTCTCCTTTAAGCCCATCTTTTCCTCCTGAGGGGTTTTTGAGTTGATTGAGTTTCTCTCTGAGCAGCCTGGAGGCCAGAGCGGGGTCGGCCCTTCCACCGGTGGCCTTCATCACCTGGCCCATGAAAAATCCAAAGGTGGATTCCTTCCCGCCGAGGTATCTCTCCAGAGCTTCGGGGTTGGCTCTGATGACTTCTTCTATAACCTTTGCGAGGGAAGCCTCGTCGGAGATGAGGGCGAGGCCTTTGCTCTTCACGATTGCCTCGGGGTCCTCACCTGTGTTGAACATTTCTCTGAGGACTGATTTCGCCGTGTTCTGGTTTATCGTGCCTTTATCCACCATGTTTATGAGTTTGACGAGGCTTTCAGGGGTGAATTTGAGGGTGTCAAAGGTTGCACCGGTCTCCCCCAGGAGGCGGAAGATTTCGCCTGTTATCCAGTGCACGAGCTTGCGGGGGTTGGGGTAGAGGGCGGCGGAGGCTTCAAAGAAATCGGCTGCCTCTTTGTCGGCGGTCAGGGTGCGGGCCTCGGCAGGGGAGAGGCCATACTGCTTCTGGAAGCGCTCGCTCCGCGCATCCGGCAGCTCCGGAAGGGAGGCCCTTATCCTCTCAACCCATTCCCTGCTTATCACCAGGGGTGGAAGGTCGGGTTCGGGGAAGTAGCGGTAATCGTGGGCGTATTCCTTGGTGCGCTGGATTACGGTCTTCCCCTTCTCCTCATCCCATCCCACCGTGATCTGTTCCACTTTCTTGCCCTGTTCCAGCAGCCTCTTCTGCCTCTCAATTTCGTATTCGAGGGCTTGCTTCACGAACCGGAAGGAGTTTATGTTCTTGATTTCAACCCTGGTTCCGAGTTCGGTGGAGCCTTTCGGCCTGAGGGAGACGTTGGCCTCGCAGCGCATTGCCCCCTTTTCCATGTCGGCGGTGGAGACACCAAGGTAGCGGAGGATGGTGCGGAGTTTGATCAGGTATTGCCTCGCCTCTTCCGGCGAACGGATGTCGGGCTCGGTCACTATCTCCATGAGGGGGACGCCGGCCCGGTTGAAGTCTATGAGGGTGTAATCCCCCAGGTGGAAGAGTTTGGCGGTATCTTCCTCCAGGTGAACTCTCCTTATCCTGATCCGGCGGACCTGGCCGTCCGCTTCCACCTCAAGCCAGCCGTTGAAGCAAAGGGGCAGGTCATACTGGGAGATCTGGTAGCCCTTGGGGAGATCGGGGTAGAAGTAGTTTTTGCGGTCGAACTTGGCGAATTCGGCTATCTGGCAGTTGAGGGCGAGGCCGGTCATTATGGTGTATTCCACGGCTTTTCGGTTTATGACCGGGAGGGTTCCGGGCATGCCGAGGCAGACGGGGCAGACCAGGGTGTTGGGTTCGGCTCCGAAGGTTTCGGCGCTGCAGGAGCAGAACATTTTGGATTTTGTTAGGAGCTGGACGTGGACTTCCATACCGATTACAGCTTCATACTCCATCACTTACCCCCTCTGAACTTGCTCAGATCCACTTTTTTGAGCCTGGGGTTGTGAGTGCGGCCGGGTATTCTCCCCCTCTTGGCCCTCGGTTCTCCTTCCACCTCTTTTATGTCTGCGGTGAAATCAATGGGTGGGGCACCGCTTATGGCGCTCCCCACGCCGAAGGCGTCCACCGGGGCACCGGCTTCCCGGAAGAGGCGGATGCGCTCTGCGTCTATACCTCCGCTCACCACAATCTTCACCCAGGTGAACCCGGCCTGGTCGAGCCTTGCCCTCACCTCCTTGACGAGGTCGGGGGTGACCCTTCCCCTTTCGGGAGGGGTGTCAAGGCGGACTCCCCAGAGCTTCCGGCCCAGGGCCTGAGCCACCCTTATGCTCTCCTCGGCCTCGTCTTTGAAGGTGTCCACCAGGGCTATGCGTGGTATGTCGGGAGGCATGTGGCGGTCAAAGGCTTCAACAGCCTTCACGGTATCGTTGAAGATGAGCACCATGGCGTGGGGGATGGTCCCGGAGGGCTTTATCCCGGCAAGCTTTGCGCCGGCAGTTGTGGCACAACCGGCGCATCCACCCACAATTGCTGCGTATTCCATCCGTGCAGCCACCTCGGGGTGGACGTGGCGGGCCCCGAAGCTTATGACCGGGATGTCCCCCGCGGCTTTGACGCATTCCCTGGCAGCGGTTGCCCAGCCGCTTTCGTGGGCCAGAATCCCCAAAATGGCCGTCTCATACATCCCGAAGCTGAGGTATGGGGCTATTATCCTGAGGACCACCTCCTTGGCGGCCATTTCTTCACCCTCATCCAGGGCCCATACCTCCGCATTCTCGGGCAGGACGATGGCCAGGAGTTCCAGGACTTCTTTCATCCCGCACAGGACTCCCGGCTTGTTGGGGAATATTTCCATGGTGACCACGGGGTTGAGGCCTTCGGCTTCAAGGATGGCCTTGGTGCGGAGGAAGTAAACATCGGCTGTCTCTCCGGAAAGGATGGGATGGGAGAAGGGCAGTTCTTTCATCTCCAGGCCTCCGGGCTACACAATTTTGGCTCCGAGGACTTTCTCCATGTGCTTGAGGGCGAACTCGTGGGCCTGAGGGTCAAAGCTGGCCACGCAATCTCTGGGAACTTCCACAGGGTAATCGCGGTTGCGGGCGTCGGCAACCGTGTGCATCACGCAGATGTCGGTGCAGACCCCGCAGATTATGAGCTTATCGGGCTTGATGGCCCGCAGTCGTTCGTCCAGGTCGGTGTCAAAGAAGCCACTGTAGCGCCTCTTGGGGATGATGGTCCCCTTCTCCACGAATTCTTTGAGTTCCGGGATTATCTCCACTTCGGGTGTGCCTTTTATGCAGTGGGGAGGGAACATCTGAAACTCTTTATCGTCCAGGTCGTGGGAATCGGCCGTGAAAAAGAGGTGAGAGCCTCTGGCGAGTTCTTCTTCCAGGAGCTTCCTCACGGCCGGGATTATTTTGCGGGCTTCTGGTCCGCAGTAGAGGGGGAAGCCTTCTTCAAGGAAACCCCTCTGCATATCCACAACGATTACGGCATTGGCCATGCGTCACCTCCCTGTCAGGTGAATTCAGAGAAATTTTAACCCACCGGCTGGCTTTAGTCAATGTTCACCGGGAAGTGGAGCATCAGGCCTGCCTGCGGTGCGAAAGGCCGGCGCTTACATGCTTTCTCTCAGGATTTCCGCCACCTGGAAGGGGTCATCGGAGATCACGCTGGCAGCGTAGAGTTCCATAGCGCCGAAGTCTGCCGTCCGGTTGGATGGATCTCCTCTGTCCACGAGCCTGACCAGGCAGGGGAATCCACCCCAATCCTCCGGGGTGGGGGCCAGAGGGGGCATGTAGAAAGCAACGTTGAAGCTTTTAACCCCCATCCGGTCAATGAAAGCCCTCAGAACCGTGTGGACAGCCTCTTTGATGGAATCGGAAAGCCCCGGAGCTATCAGCAGGGTTTCCTTCTCCTTTATCGGGGTCAGGTAGGCGATGTAGCGCACTCCATCCTTTTCCCAGCCGAGTCCCAGTGCCTCATGCACCCGGTAGAGGTCATCAAAGTAATCGGAACCGAACTTCTCCCTGTAATTGAGGGCTGCCCTGCGCAGGGCTTCAACCTTTGCATAATGCATCCCCCTGGTCAGGGTCATCTGGAGGTGGCCGTGGATTATGGAGGCTCCGCTCTTCCAGAGGCAGTTCCACATCAGGAAAAAGTAGCGGGCTTCGGGGTCGGTCTGGTGGGCCTTGCGGGCCCAGGCCACGGCTGTATCAATGTAATCTTTCACTTCCTCCCGCCCGAAAGAGAGCGGATCGTGGTGGTCAAATATGACGAGCCCGTGGAAGCCATCGTATTTGGCCACATTGGAAGCAGTGATGGAGTGGCGGCCCCTTATTCGCCCGAAAATATCGGATGGGGTGAGTTCAAGGGGACGGCAGAAAGGGTCACCCTCCTGTGCCTTTATCGTGCTTTCCACTTCTTCGGATGAACGGGCCTCCATGGGCCTGCTGGCTCTGAGGCTGTTGAAGAGAGCTCCCTCCATCGTCACCAGATTCACCACTTTGATGATCTTCTGCCGCCGCACTCTTTCCACGTCCCCGAAACGCGCTTCAATCCAGGGCACCATGGAGGCAGGGGGCTCTGTGCGCCCTTCGGTGGTGAAGACTCTGAATATGCGCTCGAAGAGGGAACGATCCCTATCACTCAACTGGTTCACATAATCCTCAAGGCTGAGGATGCTTCTTTCCGATGCCATACTCCTCCAGCCTCCTGAGTTCTTTCTTCGTGGCCAGGGCCCTGTGGTAGAGGTCCTCGTATTTCCGGGCGGAGTTTTCCCAGGAGAAATCGGCTCTCATGCCCTGGAGCTGGATGCGCCGCCACTCCTGGGGGTTCCTGTAGCGCTCAAGAGCCCTGACTATAGCCCCGAACAGTGCCCACCGATCGTATCGTTCAAAGACGAAGCCCGTGCCCTCGCCCGTCACGGGGTTATAATCCCTGACCGTATCGGCGAGGCCTCCGGTGGCCCTCACGATGGGGACGCTCCCGTAGCGCATGGCTATCATCTGGCCGAGGCCGCACGGTTCAAAGCGGGAAGGCATGAGGAACATGTCGGTTCCGGCGTAGATCCTCTGCGCCAGGGGAGCGTTGAAGGTCAGGAAAAGCCCCATGTTCTGGGGGTAACGCCTGGCTACCTCCTGAAGGATGTTGTGGTAGTGCTGCTCGCCGGTCCCCAGGAGCACGAACTGGACATCAAAGTTATCAAAGAGGTGGTCCAGGATTTCAACCAGAATGTCAAGCCCCTTCTGATCGGTAAGGCGCGATATCATGCCGATGATGGGTGTGTTGGGGTTCCTGGGGAGGCGCGCTTCCTCCTGGAGGGCCAGCTTGTTCTGCACCCTTTTATCCAGAGAGTTCGCATCGTAATTCACGGCGATGTAGGGGTCGGTGGCGGGGTTGAAGGTCTCGTAATCAATGCCGTTCAGGATCCCGAAAAGCCGGTCCCTCCTGTCCCTCAGGAGGGGGTCGAGCCTCTCGCCATATTCGGGGGTGAGGATTTCCTGGGCGTAGCGGGGGCTCACAGTGCTTATTATATCGGCGAAGTAGATGCCCCTGGCCATGAAGTCCACCACGTTGTTCAGGTCGGCCATTTCGGGGTGGTATATGAAGCCGTATTCGTCAAGGCCGGCGATTTCCAGCACTCTGTAGCCAAATATCCCCTGGTAGGCGAGGTTGTGGATGGTGTAGACGGTGGCAATTCCGGAGTAGAAGGGGTCATCTTTGTAAATGGTCTTGAGCCAGTTGGGGATGAGGGCGGTGTGCCAGTCGTTGCAGTGGATTATATCGGGTTGAAAGCCGAGGGGCTTGAGCATTTCCAGAGCTGCTCTGCTGAAGAGGATGAAGCGTTCCGCATCGTCGGGATACATGTAGATGCTTTCCCGGTCAAAATAGCGGGCGTTGTCAATGAAGTATACGGGCACGTCTTTCCCGAGGGTCCCCTGGAAGATGCGGACGGGCTCTTTTTCTTCGTCCATGGGGACCAGAAGGTTGTCCAGGACCAGTTGCAGGCCGAACTTTTCAATGCTTATGCGTCCGTAGCGAGGCATGGCCACCCGGATATCGTGTCCGAGGGCCTTTATTGCTTTGGGCAGGGAGCCGGCTACATCGGCCAATCCCCCTGTTTTGGCAAATGGCACCACTTCTGCCGAAAGGTAGAGGATCTTGAGTTTGCGTTCCATGCAATCTACCTCCTCCGTCTTTGCTCCAGCTCCGCTCCACACAGGCCGGTCGAACCCCGGCCCGGTTTTGACGCCGTATTTTAGTCTAAAAGCTGGGGAAATGCAAGGGTTGCGAGCTCCTGTGCCGGGAGGGGCAAATATAGCCTGCCGGAAGGTAACGCGAGCAAGGCGGTATGCCTTCCGCCAGGTGGTTTGCGAGGGGGCGCTGCATTCAGAGGGTCTGGCCTCGCAGTCTGGCCCCTAATTTCCTCTCCAGTTCTCTGATGACCCTATCCCTCAATTTGGCAACTTCTTCATCGCTGAGGGTGCGGTCGTCGGCCTGGAAGGAGAGGGAGTAGGCCAGGCTTTTCTTCCCCGGAGGCACAGGCTTGCCCCTGTAGAGGTCAAAGAGGATGGCACTGCGCAGGAAAGGCTTGCCTGCCTCCAGGATCACCCTCCTCACCTCTTCAGCCGGGGTTTCCTCGTCCACCACCACGGCTATGTCCTGAACCACAGCCGGGTAACGCGATATGGGCCTGAATTCCCTCACGGGAGAGGCAAAGGAGGCCAGGGCTTCAAAGTTGAACTCGGCCATGAAGACCTCTTCTTTCTCAATTTCAAAGGCCTCCGCTATATCGGGGTTGAGTCTGCCCAGGATGCCGATGGTTTCCTCGCCCACCTTAAGCAGGGCCGTCTGCCCCGGGAAGAAGGCCCGATCTTCCACCGGAGCGAAGCTGTAGTTTGAGATCCCCAGCCTCTCCACCAGTTCCTCAACCACTCCTTTGAGGTCAAAGAAATCCATCTTCCGGCTATCTCCGAGCCAGCTCAGTTCGTGGGCGTCTCCGGCCATGGCTATGGCCAGGGTGGACCTTTCCAGGGGGAGGTCGTTCTCACGGGGGAGGTAGACGCGGGCCAGCTCAAAGATCCTGACCCCGCTCTGGAAACGCAGGTTGTAGGCGAGGGTGCGCAGAAGGCTGGGGAGGAGGGTCGGCCGGAGGAAAACGTGCTCGGGCGTCATGGGGTTGGCGACCGAAAGGAGAGGAAGCGGGTGAGAAACGCCGAATTTCTCCAGGAGTTCCTGGCTGACAAGCGCGTAGGTTTTGACCTCGTGCAGGCCGCATGCCGCCAGTATGTCCCTGGCCGTTTCCTCCCACCGGAGAAGTTCGGGGTAGATCTGGGGTGCGGTGGGGCCAGGGATCATTTCGGTTGGGATGAGGTCATAGCCGGCTATCCTGGCCACTTCTTCCACCAGATCGGCCGGCTCTTCCACATCGCCCCGGTGGGTGGGGACGGTCACCAGGTAAGTCTGGGGGTCTTCCTCTTCCAGTTCAAAGCCCAGTTTGCTCAGGATGGAGGCCACCTGCTCCTTCGGGTAGCTTATTCCGATGAATCGCTCCAGTTCTCCCAGGTGGAAGGTTATTTTCCGGCGAGGTGGGAGCGGGATGTGGACATCCACCAGCCCTCTGGCGATGGTCCCTCCGGCCCATTCCCTGATGAGCTGGGCAGTCCTCCTTGCCCCCTCGGGGGGAAGGTGTGGATCGAGGCCCTTCTCAAAGCGGAGGGAGGCTTCGGTCCTCAGGCCCAGCAGTCTTGAAGTGCGCCTTATGCTCACCCGGTTGAAGTTTGCCGATTCAATCAGTATGTTCTTCGTTTCAGAGGTTACCTCGCTCTCCATTCCACCCATGACCCCGGCTATGGCCACAGGGCCTTCAGCATCGGCTATAAGGAGTGCATCGGGGAAGAGGTCCCGCCTGACCCCGTCAAGGGTTGTGAAAGTTCGGTCCTCCCGGGCTCTCCGGACGATTATCTTCCTGCCCCGGATTTTATCGTAGTCAAAGGCGTGGATGGGTTGCCCCAGTTCAAGCATCACGTAGTTTGTGGCATCAACCACGTTGTTTATCGGCCTCATTCCGGCTGCTCTCAGGCGCCTCTGGACCAGGTAAGGGGACGGGCCGATCTCAACTCCGGTCACTATGGCAGCCACGTAGCGGGAGCAAAGGTCAGGATCGGCGATCTCAACTTCCACGAAATCGCTGGCTTCGGCATCGCCCTCGGGGTAATCAATGAGCGGGGGGCGGAATTCGGCATCGGTGATAGCAGCCACTTCCCTCGCTATGCCCACGATGGAGAGGCAGTCCGGGCGGTTGGTGGGGACTTCAACCTCAAGGATTATGTCCCCCAGGTAGTCAACCAGAGGCATTCCGACGGGGGCATCTTCGGGCAGGATGATGACGGTTTCGTGGTCCTCCGAGAGGTCCAGCTCTTTCTCCGAGCAGACCATTCCGGGCGAGAGCACTCCCCTTATTTTCGCCGGCTTAAGGGTGAAATAGGTTTTCTGGGGTGAGTAAGGATCCACAAGGCGGGCTCCGGCCAGGGCCAGGGCCACCTTCTGCCCTTTCTGCCCCACCTTTATGTTCGGCGCGCCGGTAACCACCTCAATCGGTTCGCTCGCTCCGTAATCCACCACGGCAATGGTCAGGCGGTCGGCGTTGGGGTGGGGTTTAACCTCCACTATCTGGCCAACGAAGATTTTATCCCGGTCCCAGTGCTCTCCCACCCGGTGGATCTCCGCCACTTCAAAGCCGGCCATTGTAAGCCTGTAGGCTAATTCTTCCGGGGGGAGCTTTATATCAACGTAATCCTTCAGCCAGCTCAGGGGAACCCTCATCTTTCCCTCCTTTCCTCATGAGCGGAATTGCTTCAGGAAGCGCAAATCGTTTGAGTAGAAGTAGCGTATATCGTCAATCCTGTGCTTGAGCATGGCGATCCTTTCCACCCCCATGCCGAAGGCGAAGCCTGTGTAAACGTCGGGGTCTATGCCCACGTTGCGCAGGACCTGGGGGTGGACCATTCCGGCTCCGAGGATTTCCAGCCAGCCGGTGAACTTGCACACCCGGCAGCCCTTCCCGCCGCAGACGATGCAGTCCATGGCCATGTCGGCCCCCGGCTCCACGAAGGGGAAGTAATCGCACCGGAACCGAACTTTCCTCTCCTTGCCGAACATTTCCCGGACGAAGGTGGTGAGGACTCCCTTAAGGTGAGCCATCGTTATGCCTTTATCCACTGCGAGCCCTTCCACCTGGTAGAACATCCACTCGTGGGAGGCATCTGTGGCTTCGTGGCGGTAACACCTGCCCGGGACCACAACCCTTATCGGGGGCTTCATGGCTTGCATGACCCTTATCTGGTCGGGTGAGGTGTGGGTGCGCAGGAGCATGCTGCCGTTCTTCCCGTAAGGCGGGGCAATGTAGAGGGTATCCCACATGTCCCTGGCCGGATGTTCGGGGGGTATGTTGAGGAGGCTGAAGTTGTAATCGTCCCATTCCACCTCAGGCCCCTCGTATACCCCGAAGCCCATTCGGGAGAAGATTTCAATTATTTCCCGCAGGGTCTGGGTGACCGGGTGAAGGGTGCCGACCTGAGGGCGTCTTCCGGGCAGGGTTACGTCAACGGCCTGGGCCCGGGCGGCCTGGAGGCGTTCGGCTTCCTTGATGGCGATGGCTTTTTCCTCATACAGTCTGGTCAATTGGTCCCGGAGGTTGTTGGCGGCCTCTCCCGCAGCCGGCCTTTCTTCTGGAGGGAGGTCCTTTATCCGGCGCAGGAGCTGGGTTACGTGCCCTTTCTTGCCCAGGTAGTTCCTCTTCCATTCCTCAAGGGCTGCGGAACTGGTTACGCTTTCCAGCTCCTGGAGGGCTTTTTCCCTGAGCGCTTCTATCTGTTCCAGCATTTCCCCCTCCCGGGATAGGGATTGAACTAAAGAAAAAGGCTGCCTCAGGGACGAAGAGGCAGCCTTTTCCTCTCCGCGGTACCACCCTGATTGGCCGGGGTGAACCGGCCCCCTCCGGGGTAGCGGGCCCCTTTAACGGTGGGCTTCCGGGGCAGACTACTTGGGTTTGCCCGTTCGCCTGCCCGGCTCAGGAGCGAACTTCAGCAGGCTTCACCTGCGAGGAGGTCCCAGCCACGCCTCCTCTTCTCTGTCAGGCTCCCCCTGCCTACTCCTCTCCGTCATCGCCTTTGCCTTTATTTGGTAGCTATTATACTCAAAAGGCCCGCTTAGTCAAGCAGGGTGGCTTTCCCCCGGGTTTGTGCTCATCGTCCACGTTAAAGTATAATGTGAAAGCTCATCAGAGGAGGGGGAAAGGATGGAAGACCTGTTCCGGAAAGTGGCCTTTGAAGCTGCTATCAGGGCAGGAGAGATAGTCGCTTCAGCTCTGGAAAAGCCAAGGGAAGTCCATCACAAGGGGCCAAGGGACCTCGTTACCGATGCCGATTTCGCTGCTGAGAAGGCCATAATGGATACCATAACCTCGTGGTTTCCGGACCATTCCATCTGTTCTGAAGAAGAGCCTTTCCAGCGTGGCAATTCTCCCTACACCTGGTATATTGACCCTCTGGACGGCACCACCAATTACTTCCACCGCCTGCCGATCTTCTGCGTTTCGGTGGCTCTGGCAGAGAAGGGGGAGGTGATCCTGGGCGTTGTTTACGAACCCCTGAGCAAGCGCCTGTTCTGGGCTCAGAAGGGCAGGGGTGCATATCTGAACGACAGGCCCATAAGGGTGAGCACCATTTCCTCCACCGAAGAGAGCCTGGTGGGCCTCGATCTGCCACGCCTCCAGTCCTTGCGATCGGAATTCGGCGCTCTCATCCCGAGGATTATGGAAAAAGTTTTCACCATAAGGGCGATGGGATCGGCAGTGCTGGGGCTTTGCTTCGTGGCGGCCGGCTGGCTTGAGGCTTACCTCCACTTTTCCCTGAAGCCGTGGGACCTGGCTGCAGGTGCCCTCATAGTGGAAGAAGCGGGGGGCAGAGTTACCAGGGTGGACGGTAAACCGTGGCATCTTGAGGCCAGGGCTCTGCTGGCCTCCAACGGCCTCCTGCACGATGAATTCCTCAAAATCCTGAGCAACTTCAGCGGGTCCTGACCCAGTCCACCTGATAGTGACAGGCAGGAGAATCGGCCCTGTGCTCAACCTGAACCCTGGGGCTTATTTCCCTCCCCGCCTCGTCAATCACAACCACATACCATGTTACCGGCTGGGTGCTCAGGATGATATCGTAGTAACCCAGGTCCGGCCCTCCCTTGGAGACCGATACTGCCTCGTAACCCCAGGGGTTGAAGACCTTGACCCTGACGCCGGCCAGATAGTTGCCTTTAGCGTCTTTTATGTAACCGAAAATGCTCCCGCCTATGCATCCCCTTTCCACTGCCGGCCTGACAGGACCTGCAGGGATGAAGAGGTATGGACTGGGGGTGGGGGTCGGAGTGAAGTAG
>DAOUCW010000082.1:0-3512 GCA_034431695.1 Anaerolineae bacterium
AGGGAACCCCTGGAGTATCCCCCGGCCAATCCCCCCGAGATCGTCGAACGCATCCGTGCCCCCATGCCCCCCGAGTGGTATTATCCGTATGATGAAGAGTTAGGGGACGTCCCCCCCATGGTGCCATTCGGAATGGGTTACCGCTACCACATAACGGGCCTCCACCACGACCGCTCGGGATTCCCAACCCTCCGTCAGGATGAGATAAAGGCCTGGGTTGAGAGAGTCTTCCGCAAGATTGAGGCCAACAGGGCTGACTTCACCCTTTACGAGGAGGAATGGCCCGATTCCAGGATCCTGGTGATAGCCTACGGAGCCACTGCCAGGGCGGCACGCCATGCCGTTAAAATAGCGAGGGCTCACCGCCACAAAGTCGGAATGCTGAAACTTCTGACCCTCTGGCCCTTCCCGGAGGAGATCGTTGAAAGGGCAGCACGCAACGCAACAAGGGTCATTGTCCCGGAGATGAACATGGGACAGCTTGCCCTTGAAGTGGAAAGGGTTGTGGGGAGGCGGAAGGTCCAGAGGGTGAACAAGGTGGATGGGACCATGATAACCCCGGCGGAGATCCTGAAAGCCATAGAAGGAGGTGAAGGATGACCCGGCAGGATGCATGGGAGCTCCTCACCGAGTTCACTAAAAACCCGAACCTCATAAAGCACGCTCTGGCCGTGGAAGCAGCCATGAGAGCTTACGCCCGCAAGTTCGGAGAGGACGAGGAAAAATGGGGCATAGTGGGGCTGATCCATGATTTTGACTACGAGCAGCACCCGACCCTCGAGGAACATCCCTTCGCGGGCGCGAAAATTCTGGAAGAGAGGGGATGGCCCAAAGATGTAATCAAGGCTGTTCTGGCCCACGCCGACCACACCGGGGTTAAAAGGGAAACCCTCATGGAAAAAGCCCTCTTCGCCGTGGATGAGCTCACGGGACTGATCGTGGCTGTTGCCCTGGTCCGCCCCACCAAGAGCATACTGGACGTAACGGTGGAATCGGTCAAGAAGAAGTGGAAGGAGAAATCTTTCGCGGCAGGGGTTAAGCGAGAGGATATTGAACGGGGAGCTCAGGAGCTCGGGGTGCCCCTGGACGAGCACATCGCCATTGTCTTAGAGGCCATGAAGGACATTGCTTCCGAACTGGGCCTCGCCGGAAGGTAATCCATGGCTCACCTTGCCGGTAAACTGCTGGCCGGGGGGTTCTTCCTCCTGGCCGCATTGTTTTACCTGATAAAAGACGATAGACTGAAAGCCTCCCTCTACCCTCTCTCCCTGGCCCTCGCCATCGCGGGCATGGTGGGGAATGCCCTCACGGGCGAGCCCATCCAGATCCTGGCGACATCCATTTCCCTGGCGATCGTCCTGGGCAAAAGGGAAGATTTCGGATTCAACGCCTCAGCTCTGGCGGGTTCCCTCGCCCTCTTTTTCCTTTCCTCCGAGCGGACATACTTCCTGAGCGCCTGGCTCCTTGTAGATCTCTTCCTCCTCCGGGGGTGGGGGAACCCGGGAAGCTTCACGGGGCACCTCCTCTCGCAGGGGGCTGGGATCCTGGCTTTCACCGGCTGGGCGAGGACCGGAGCTGCACCGTTGCTCTTCCTCTCGGCTCTGGCCAGGGCTGGCCTTTTCCCCTGGCCTCGCTCCCCCCTGAAAGCCCGACGCCTCGCTTTTATCCCGACCATCATGGCCTTCTACCTTTTGAGAGAAGCAAGCCTTCCCGGCGAAGCCTGGTCCTGGGTGCTGGCCCTCTGGCTCGCCCTGGGAAGCGGGTTTGAACTGGCCAGCGTGGATGGCTTCCCCCAGGCGCTCTGGGGCCTCACCCTCGCCATGGCCCTTTTCGGGAAATGGAGCATCATCCTCGTGATGGCAGCCTTTATCCTGGCAAATTTCAGGGAGCGGGCCGTGGAGATCTGGAGAAGACTTGAGCCATTTGCCGGCCGGCTGAGGAAGTGGGCCTGGAGTGCCGGGGAATTCTTTGAGGGAGAAGGGGGATGGCTCTGGGTGGCGCTCGGCTCCATCCTTTTGCTCACAGGACTGAGGATGGAGTGGGGCAAAGCCCCGCAAACGATCATCTGGCGGGAGCTCTTCCCCGAAGGCCTGGGGATCATGAGCACCGCCTTTTACCTCCTGGTGACCGAATCGGAGCCGGCCATCCTTTTCTCCCTCCTGGCCCAATACATCATGGTGGCTTTCTATAAAACTTCCCCTTCCACCGAGAACCGGCTTCTGGCGGCAAGGCTGATCCTGGGAGCGATGGTCTGCTTCATTCTCTACCTCTCCCGCTGGGGAGCAAACTGGATCCGGCTTTCCCGCAGCTCCATTCAGTCCGGCAGAAGGGAAAGCTGGTGGCTCCTGCGGGTGGTGCTGGGCGCCGGAGGTGGACTTATGACTTTCTTCCTTGCCAGCCGCTATGCGATTTTATCGCCCATTCTGGAAGAAAGGCTCCTGTTCTTCTGGGTCATTTTGATAGGGCTGCTCGGTTCCCTCGCTCCAGGCCCCGTCCTCCAGAGAGCAGCGGGAGTCCTGACCTTCCTCAACGGGGTTGAACTGGCCGGACTATCCCCCAGGCCTTTGGTGTGGTTCGCTCACCTGATGGTGGCCATGAGTGCCTCCTTCCTGTCAGCCTGCGAGAGGGCAAGCAGGAAATGAGGGAAGCCCTGATCCTCCTCGCTCCCTTTGGTGCAGCCGCGGCGATTTACCTCCCACCTCTCCGCCGGTTCGGTTTCCCGATCGCCTTCGCCGTAAGCGGAGCCATGGCTTCCCTGGAAAGGGGGGAATTCTCCTGGATCTGGGGAGCCTTCTCCTTCGCCTTCCTGCTGGGATGGTTCGCAGAAGCCTCACCCCTGACCGCTTTCTGGGCAATTCTGGGCACCGGGCTTGCGAGAGCTTCACTTCTTTTCGTCCACGCCCCCTACGGAGCCCTGCTCCTCAGCTCCGCTCTGCTCTTCATGCTTCCGTCCCTCTGGGAAGAACAGGGGCTTGATCTGGGTGAGATTTCGGTCTTCCTCCTGCTGGCCCTCCTGCCCCTGCTGACCGTGGAGGTGCCGGAGGGCTGGAGGTTGTTGCTGGTTTCAGTCCCCCTGTTGGGCGTTTTCCCCTTCCACCTCTGGGTCCGGAGCGCCATGAAGGGTGGGCCATCCCCGGGAGCTCTGCTTCTCACCGCAGGCTTCAGGCCCGTGATCCTCCTGTGGCTGGGTTTGGAAGGGCTGGAGCCATCAGGGGCTCCCTTCACGAAAGCTCTGACGTGGCTTGGAGCCGTTTCAATCCTCTGGGGTTCATTCCGGAGCCTGTTGGCCGAAGATTGGGACGAACTCTGCGCCTTTGCTGCGACCGTTGAAGCTGGAGTGATGGCGCTCCTTCTGGCCGGGAGCGGGATTGAAGCCTCCTTCTTTTGCTCTTTCCTGGCGGGCCTGAGCCTCCTGACCCTCGGGATGGGTTCGTGGGGGTTGAAACGCTGGATGGAGGATGGGCGTTCTGTTACCCCCGTTGCCCTCCTCCTCCTGGCCGGCCTCCTGGCCG
>DAOUCW010000083.1:0-3232 GCA_034431695.1 Anaerolineae bacterium
GTCCGTTACCTCCCCCAGGCCGAGCTTGAAAGCCCCTGGCTCTGGGAAGCCATCTACGCCCCTGGAAACCTGAAGTTCACCTTCAACCTGACCGACGCGTTGCCTGGCCCGGTCACCATTACCCTTCAGATCTGGAGCCACAACGATTCCCCATCCCGACCCGATCATGGACTGAGGCTGTGGTGGGATGGCCGCCTGGCGGGGGAGTGGGAGTGGGACGGAATAGGGGTGCATCGGCTCCAGGCCCTGGCGGACATCCAGGATGAGAACCCGGACCACGAGCTCGCACTGGAGGCCTTCCTCCCCTCTGGCACTGAGGCCTCAGTCACCTGGCTGGACCATGTGGAGATACTCTACAGGCGGGCCGTCAGGCCCACAGGGGAAGTCTGGATTGCGGAGGGGGAATCCCTCAGGGTTGAGCAGCCTCTTTCGGGAGCTTATGCTTTTGATGTGACCGACCCCCTGGACATCAGGGGCTGTCTCATCCCCCCTGACGGCCTGATCGCAACCATACCCGGCCACCGCTACTGGGTAGGCGTCCCCTGGAAAGCCATGGCTCCCGCGGAAGTCAGGCCGGCACGCTCCCTGAGCCTGAGCGAGCTTGAAGGAGTTGAATACCTGGCGGTAGCCCCCGCTGAATTCCACAGAGGGCTTGTCTCCCTTCTGGAGCACCGGAGCGGTCAGGGGCTTAAGGTGGGCGTCGTGGAACCGCAGGCCGTTTACGATGCTTTCGGAGAAGGCAGGCCTGACCCCCAGGCTATCCGCAATCTGGTCAGGAGCCTTCCATCCCTCCGATATTTGCTCCTGGTCGGGGCTGGGACCGCCGCCCCCGGAGGATACGATGGCCCATCCGGCAAATTGAAGGTTGTCTCGCCTCTCACCCGCACCCGTGAGATCGGGGAGATCCCCTCGGATGTCCTGCTGGTGGCTGATGATTCAGGCGAGCCTCTGGTGGCAGTCGGGAGGCTGCCGGCTGCCTCCCCTGCCGAGCTGGCCGTCATGGTGGATAAGATCCTGCAGTGGGAAAGGTCGGGGGGAATTCAATCCTTCCTGCTGGCTTACGATGATGAGCCGGAATTCAGGGAGGCAGCGGAGGAAGCCGGGGAACTGGCCGGAGCTGCCGGATTTGAGGTTGAATTCGCCTCAAACCGCCACGAAGTCCTGAAATCCCTGAAGGAAACGAAAAAGCTGCTCGTTTATTTTGGGCACGCCAGTTTGACACGCTTTGGCGATGAAGGTATACTGACCCTGGAAGATGCGCGGGGGGTGGAAGGGCCTGCCTTAGTGACGGTTTGGGGTTGCCTTGCGGCTCACTTCGTGCATCCTGCTCAGGAATCAATGGCCGAAGCCTGGCTTCGTGCCCGCGGTGGAGCGGTAGCCTTCCTGGGGCCAACAGGAGCCACAACTCTGGCGGAGCAGCGACCCCTGGCTCTGGCTTTTTACCGGGCCTTAGCTTCGGAAAGACGCCTCGGCGATGCCTGGCTTGAAGCTCTGAGGGCCGTAAAGGGTTACCCCGTCGCGCTGGGTTATGTCCTCTTAGGCGACCCTGCCCTGCTCATGCGATAGTTTTACGGAGGGTAAAGCCATGGAAAACGTTGAAACCGGGAGGCTGGTTCCGGAGGAAGAGATTGACCTCCGGGAATACCTGCGTGTTCTCAGGCGCTGGTTGTGGTTGATAATCCTGTGCACCGTCATAGCCGCCGCAGGCGCCTACATAGTCAGCGCATACTTCATCAAACCCGTCTACAGAGCCGAAGTGGCGCTTATGGTGGAACCAAGGGCGAGCTCTTCTGGAACCATACAGTATCAGGACGTCCTTGCCGGGGAGCGGATCGCCAGGACTTACGCTGAAATCATCAAAGCGCGGCCTGTGCTGGAGAACGTGCTCGTTAAGCTTGGGCTCCCTCCGGATCTCCCTGAGAGCGAATTCCCTTTCAAGCCTTCAGTCCAGGCGGTAAGGGATACCCAGCTCATCCGGGTTAGCGTTGAGAGCGAGGATCCGAAGCTTGCGGCGGATGCCGCCAACACCCTGGCGGAAGTCTTCGTGGAGGAAAGAGCGAAGAGCCAGGCCGAGCGCTTCAATGCCCTGAAAGCCAGCATAGAAGCGCAACTTTCCAAGATTGAAGAGGACATAACAAGGCTTACCGAACAGAGGAGCAAAGCCCAGAACCCCGAGGACACAAGGAGCCTCGATCAGCAGCTTATAAGCCTGAGGGATATGCGGACCCGCCTCCTGGCAAGCCTCTACGAAATCCAGCTTTCCGAAGCTCAGTATACCGACCTCATAACCATAGTGCAGCGGGCTGAGGTCCCCGAAAGGCCTGTAAAACCGCGCAAGCTGATGAACACCCTCCTGGCAGGAGTCCTCGGAGGCATGCTGGCAGTCATGTTGGCCTTCCTCATGGAATATCTGGATACGAGCATCAAGGCTCCCGAGCAGATAGAGGAGATGACCAGGCTTCCCGTCCTGGGGAACATCTTCAAGTTCGAACCCAACCCCCACGGCGGAGAGGAGCCTTTCATAGTAATGGATCATCCTCGCTCCCACGCCGCCGAGGCTTTCAGAGTGCTGAGGGCTAACCTTGAATTCCTGAGCGTGGACAAGCTTGTGGAAGTCCTGTGCGTGACAAGCCCGGGTCCGGAGGAGGGAAAAACATCGGTGACGGTGAACTTGGGGGTGGCCATGGCCCAGGGAGGCAAAAAGGTGATCCTGGTGGATGCCGACCAGCGCCGCCCCAGGCTTCACCAGATCTTCGGATTGACCCAGAGCCCGGGCCTCAGTGAGGTCCTGATTGAAAAAGCCCCTCCGGAGAAATACCTTCAGCCGGTCAGGGAGAACCTTCTGGTCCTCACCACCGGCCGTTCAGCGCCGAACCCTGCGGATCTGCTGGCTTCTCAGCGCATGGGAGAGCTGATAGCTCAGCTCAGGGAGATGGCGGATGCGGTGATTATAGATAGCCCGCCCATTCTCCCCTGCGCCGATACGATCTTCCTGGGCCAGTGGGTTGACGGCCTCCTGATGGTTGCCGAATGGGGGCGGACGGACCGTGCAGCCTTTGCGGAGGCAGTGGAAAGGGCCCGCCAGGGGGGCCTCAAAGTCCTGGGGGCAATCCTCAACAAGGTCAGGCCTCCGTCAAGGGGTTATTACTACTACTATTACTACTACGATTCCTCCGAGAAAAAGCCCTGGTGGAAGAGGTTGTTCCGGAAACGCCGCAAGCGCCGGGTCAGG
>DAOUCW010000084.1:0-14088 GCA_034431695.1 Anaerolineae bacterium
ATCCTCGTCAAGGCCCGGGACGGCCTTTTCCTTCACCGGAGGCTCCATGTTGCCCCCGGTCCAGACCCGCGCAATCTCTTCAGCTTTTATGCGATATCTCGGAACATAAGCACCGTAACCCACTATGCCAACAGGTCTCGCCGTCTTGAGCAGCATTTTCCTTCCCGATTGAGCAATTTGTGGGCAAATTCTACCGGGGAAGCCCTGTCAGAAGGTATCAGATTACTGTCAGGAACTATCAGGTGGCTAAAAGCGGCGCTTTTTGAGGGCCTCTTCGGGGGAGAGGGTAGTGCGGTCAAATATTTCCCGTATGCGCGGCTTTGTGTAGTGGGCGTAAACCCGCTTGGTTGTGCTTATATCGGCATGGCCGAGGATGTCCTGGATGGCCTCCAGAGGGGCTCCTTCCTCCAACATCTGAGTGGCCCTGTAGTGGCGGAAATCGTGCGGGGTGACATGGAGGCCGAGGGCTCTGGCTGCTTTCCTGACAGTGGCCCAGATGCTTACAGTGCTCAGGCGCCGGCCGTAGTCTCTGCCGTGGGAGATGAAGAGGGGTTCGTAATCGTCCTTCCTTTCCTCCACGTAGGCCCTTATGGCTTCCTGAGCTTCGGGTGTGAGGAAAATGAAGCGCTGCTTCTGGCCCTTTCCCGTCACCACGACTTCCCTGCGCCGCCCGTCGGCCACATCCTTGCGGTTGAGGGAGGCGACTTCAGCCACTCTTCCGGCGGAGGCGTAAAGGGTGTGAACTATCGCCCTGCTCCGGAGGAGCCTCAGGCGCTCGAGCCTGTCTTCGGGCAATGGCTGCTGATCGTAGAAAAGGACCACGGCGGGGAGGTCCGGATCGGGCATGGGGATGGGGTAAGAAGCGCGGGGGACCACAGCCCTGAGCTTCTCCTTGGCCCTTTCTATGGAGAAATCGGGCGGGAAGAGGTGGTGCCGGAACAGGTAACGGAGGAAAGCGGTGGCCGCAGCCAGGTAAGTCTGCTCTGTGAATCGGGAGAAGCCCTTCCTGTCAAGCCAGAGGAAGAACTCCTCCAGGCTTTCTTCTCCGATGGAGGAGATGGTGGGGTATGAGGTTCCTGCCCTTTCGGTAATGAATTCAAGGAAAGCCTTGAGGCCGGTGGAGTAAGTTTTGTGGGTGAGGGGGCTTGCTTCCAGCCCCCGCAGGAACTTCTCCGCAGCCTCATCCAGGAGAAGGTCCACCATCAGGCCGTTTCCTTGAGTTTCTCCCACCAGCGGACGGGGATACCGCGGCTGTTGAGGAGTATCGGATGCCCTTTGCCCCGGATGGCGTCGGCGTTGACTATGCAGCGGGCCACATCGGGCATGGACGGGATCTCATACATTACGTCCAGCAGGGTCTCTTCTATGATGGTGCGCAGGCCCCTGGCCCCTGTCTTGCGCTTGAGAGCCTCCTCGGCGGCGGCCTCTAAGGCTTCGGGGGTGAAGATCAGCTCCACCCCGTCCAAGGCGAAGAGCTGCTGGAACTGTTTGACTATAGCGTTTTTGGGCTTGGTGAGGATGTCAATCATGGCCTGCTTATCCAGCGGATCCACGCTCACGATCACAGGCAGGCGGCCCACGAACTCGGGGATGAAACCGAACTTCATCAGGTCATCGGGGATCACCTGGCGCAGGAGTTCCGCCGTCTCCATTTCCCGGCTCCTGGCTTCCCCCTCTCTGAGGAAGCCAACCCGCCCTTTGAGGCCGATGCGCTCGGCCACGATCTTATCCAGGCCCTCAAAAGCTCCCCCGCAGATGAAGAGGATGTCGGTCGTATCAATCTGGATGAATTCCTGGTAGGGGTGCTTGCGCCCACCCTGAGGCGGGACGTTGGCCACGGTTCCCTCTATGATCTTGAGGAGGGCCTGCTGCACTCCCTCCCCTGAAACATCCCTGGTTATGGATGGGTTATCGCCTGACTTGCGGGCGATCTTGTCTATCTCGTCAATGTATACAATGCCCTTCTGAGCTCTGGCTATGTCGTAATCGGCGGCCTGGATCAGGCGCAGAAGGATGTTCTCCACATCTTCGCCCACGTATCCGGCTTCCGTGAGCGAGGTTGCATCGGCTATGGCGAAGGGCACATCCAGGAACTTCGCCAGGGTCTGGGCCAGAAGCGTCTTACCGCACCCTGTGGGTCCGATGAGCAGGATGTTGGATTTCTGTATTTCCACCTCGGATGTTTTCTTGCGGTTCAGGATGCGCTTGTAGTGGTTGTAGACGGCGACAGAAAGGACCTTTTTGGCCCTTTCCTGCCCCACGACATACTGGTCCAGGGCCTCGTAGATCTCTCTGGGGGAGGGGACATGGGGTATGAATTCGTCCTCTTCGGACTCTTCCCTCTCTTCAAAGATGCGGACGCAGAGTTCGGCGCAATCCCGGCAGATGAAAACATCGTTCGGGCCCGCGATGAGTTTCCCCGCCACAGTTTCGGGGCGCCCGCAGAAAGAGCAGTGGGGAAGGAACATTCGGCCTACCTCCCCTCAGCAGAGGTTCCGGGTGCCCCCCTCTTCTTGCCGGGAGGAACCTCCAGGACCTCGTCAATGATTCCGTATTCAACTGCGCCTTTGGCATCCATGTAGTAATCCCGGTCAAAGTCCTGGATTATCTTCTCCAGAGGCTGGCCCGTGTGGTAGGCCAGGAGTTCCTGGATTATCCTCTGGACCCTGAGGAGCTCCTTGGCCTGGATTTCAATATCGGGGGCATAGCCCTGTATCCCTCCCCCGGCCGGGTGCATGTGGATGGTGGCATGGGGGAGGGCATAACGCTTGCCCTTGGTCCCCGCCGCCAGCAGGACGGTGCCCATGCTGGCGGTCCAGCCAACCGCTATGGTGGATACGGGTGCCCGTATCAGTTGCATGGTGTCGTAGATGGCGAGGCCGGGATATATGGCCCCACCCGGGCAGTTGATGTAGAGGTAGATATCCCTTTCGGGGTCCTCCCGGTCCAGGTAGAGGAGCTGGGCCACTATGAGGTTGGCAACCTGATCGGTGATGGGCGTGCCCAGGAATATTATCCTCTCCTTGAGGAGCAGGGAGTAGATATCGTAAACCCTCTCTCCCCTTCCCGTTGATTCAATCACCATCGGGATCACCGCTCTCGCCCTCATCCCTTCCCTCCTCCAGCATGATTTCCATAAGGCGACTCTCAACCTTTCCTCTCAGAAGCGATTCGGAGACGAGAGCTCTGAACCTTGGGGAAGAACGGACGGCCTTCTTCCCCTTCCGCGAATCGACTCTCTCTTCAAACCGCTTCAGGACTTCGTCTATTTCCTCCTCGGAGACGTCAAGCTTTTCCTCTTCAATGAATTTGGACAGGACCAGGCGCATCTTCACCCTTTCTACGGCTATTGGGATAAGCTCTTTCGTGTAGTCCTCAAGGGTTTTCCCCTGAGTTTTAAGGTAAAGCTCGAGGGACAAACCCTGCTGCCGGAGAGCCCTGTCCTCTTCATCGAGTATATCCTCCACTTCTGCCATGATCAACACGGGTGGCACCTCCACCCTGGCATTCTCCACCAGGGTGCTGATGGCTTCCGCGAGGGCTTTTTCCCTTTCAGCTTTCTCCTTCTGGGACAGGAGCTCTCTCCTGAGGGATTCTTTCAGCTCATCCAGCGAGTTGAAATCCCAGGAGCGGGCGAACTCATCGTCAAGGGGCGGGAGTTGCTTCTCTTTCACTTCGTGGACTTTCACGTGGAAAGTGATTTCCCTCTCCTCTCCTTCCCCCTCCCTCTCGAGGGTGAAAGTTTTCTCCTGGCCGGGGGAGAGGCCTTCCAGGTTCCGGGAGAAGCCCTCAACCGGGTCCTCCTCCGGATCCAGGAGCAATACGACGTTTTCCCTCCGGGCTTCCTGCTTGGAGGTTTTTATGTCCAGGTCAGCC
Source organism: Anaerolineae bacterium (assembly GCA_034431695.1). Taxonomy (GTDB): domain Bacteria; phylum Chloroflexota; class Anaerolineae; order SpSt-600; family SpSt-600; genus SpSt-600. The sequence goes on from DAOUCW010000084.1 coordinate 3,877, forward strand.
ACTATGAGATCGCCCTGGGAGGCGCTGCGCTCCACGGTGACCCAGGTGGCCCTTTCCTCCTGAAGTCTCCTGAGGGCCTCCTGGAGTTCCTCATCGCTGACTTCAGTTTTCCCCTTCTTTATCCTCAGACTCCTGTAATCCCCCAGGTCCACGATCGGCTTCAGGGAGACCTTGAGGGCAATGGAGAAAGGCTCCGGGGAAGTTTCCTCAAGGCTTGCCGGCCCAAGCGGGTCAAGGTTGAGGTCGGAAATGAGCCTGGGGTAGATTTTCTTAGCCATCTCCTCAAAAGCGATCTTGTAGATCAGCTCTTCCCCCACCACCCGCCGGACGACATCGTAGGGAGCCTTCCCCTTGCGGAAGCCGGGGATATTTATCTCCTGGGAAATGATGCGAGCGGCCTCTTTGAGGGCTTCGGCCTTTTCGCCCTCGTCAAATTCAACCCTTATAAGGACCTCACGGTTGCCCAGGTCCTCGGTCGCTACTTTCATCTCCTCCCTCCAGCCGGAATAAATGTGGGAACATTATACCATTTCCGGGCCAAAATTAAAAGCGCCCGAAGGCGCTTTTCCGTTGGGGAAGGAGGGACTCGAACCCTCACGGGCAAAGCCCACGTGATCCTAAGTCACGCTCGTCTGCCAGTTCCGACACTTCCCCTCTAATTAAATTATACCCGGAGCATACCCATGCAGCAACTTCCCCTGCAGCCCGGTGATTGTTCAGTTTTGGGAATAGCTTGAGCCTGCCTTTCCACTCCAGAAACCGGCCCGGCGTGACGGCTGGAGCTATGCTTCACCTGACAGCGCGCTTGAAAATTACAGCTATCAACGCTGTCGCAGTGGGAAAAACAATTGCCCATACACCGAGGCTTGCGAGAACCAACCCGTGAAGTGGCTCGCCAGTTAACATATAGACAAGGCAACCGGCCACGCTTAGCGCAGCATTGATGGCAAAGCACCAACGAACCACACGCGGAATGCCATTATCGCTGAAGATAGGCAAGGTAAATAGTGCGGACAGGCTCATAATGGTGTATCCAGCAATTTCAAGCGACCAGAAAGCTGTATCAGGAGTGAAATCCATAGTCAGCCATCCATAGAGTTGAGGGTTGTGGCGGACAACGGTCAACTGTAAAAAGTAGTTCCACACCAGCAATGCCGCATATACAATAGCGAACGCAAGCCCAATGTGGCTCCAAATTTGCTTCTCTGGCGGGGCATAGTGGTGGATGCTTGTCATAAGAACAACAAATGAAAGGGCCAGCAGAAGGGATGCACCCACAGCAACGATGCGCGTTGAGACACCAATCGCCCCCAGAGCAGTAGCGATCTCAAAGAGAATAATCCAGGCAGTTGTAAGGATCGCCGACCAGAAACCAACTTGATACGCAGTTTTTGATGGGGCTGACGCAATATTTGCCCGCATAGATTCCCTCGCAAGTTAGGCCGTATTTGTAATAAACAAGCACACCAATGGTATGCGCTGCCGAGGAGGCTCCTGCATTGCGGGGCCCTGCGATCTTTCTTTGCCATCCGTGCGGTCAAGGCACTGGCGACCAATCGGGGTCGCGGCCTCCAGCGTTGAGATCGGTTATCCCGTGGGTCAGTGCCGTTTCGCCGCTTCCGCCCACATTGATCACAAAAATGTCAAAGGTGCTGCCCTCAAAACGCAGGGTGGAATAATAGACGAGCTGTTTCCCATCCGGCGACCAGGAAGGGCTCTTATTCATTCCGCCGCAGCCTTTGGGGTGCTCTGTCACCTGCCGCACGTCCGTGCCATCTGCTTTCATGACGTAGATCTCAAACGTGCAACCTTCCGGCTCGCCATCAAAGGCGATGTAGTTCCCGTCCGGGGACCACCTGGGGAAGTGCAAGGGGCCTGCCAGGAGCAGGCGGACATTGGACCCATCCGCGTCCATGGTGTAGATGCCGGCAGTCCCACCGCCGAAGCGAGAGAAAACGATCTTCCGCCCATCTGGAGAGAAGTCCGGGTATTCCTCGGTGGCATCAGGGGTATCTGTCAGACGAGTGACATTGCTACCGTCTGCGTTCATCACGAAGATGTCATGGAGCCCGGGCTTGATCATCCTTGAGAAGATGATGCGCGTTCCATCAGGGGACCAACGGGGGCGGAATTCCCACTCCGGAGTGTTCGTTAAACGGGTCTGGTCGGAACCGTCGGCGTTCATCACGTATATCTCTAAATTGCCATCCCGCCGCGAGACGAAGGCGATGCGCTTCCCATCCGGTGACCAGGATGGATACATATCATCCCCAGGGGAGTTGCTGATAGCGGTGATACCGGTGCCGTCCGTGTTCATCACGAAGATCTCTTGCGAAGCCCCTGGCACTGACCACCCGGTGGCGGTGAAGGCGATGCGGGCGGTTGCAGGAGGCTTTGGGAACGCCTTCACACTGGTGGCTGTCGGTAATGCGGTCGCTACCGGTTGACCTCCTGGCTCTTCCGTGCCCTGCTGGGAGGGGACGGGAGACGCTGCCGTTGGGGCAGGTGTATTGGTTAGCAAAGGCATCGCAGTAGGCACAACTGTTGGCGTAGATGCTGGCGCACAGGCAAAAAGGAGGAGCATAGCAAACAATGTCAAAATCCATCCTCGCTTAATCATTCTCGTTCTCCTTCAGCGGCCAAGCCGCCCAATTATGTCTTCAACTAATGGCTTCAGTGCAACTGCTTATCTCCTGACTCCGTCCGGAATTGATGCAAAAAGCGGCAATTGCCAGAATTTCGCATCAATTGCGGGTCCCTCTATGTCAAAAGCATTGTAATGCTATCCTAAGGGCTTGTCAAATTCAATTAGTTCTTGCGCCAAGAGGTCCTTACCAGGCGCTCTTGCAAATAATAAGCAAAGCCGATCCCCTCCTTGTAACCGAACCCCAGGAGGTGGATCGGCTATGCCAGACCTGGCCTATAGGGATAGAGGCAAGACGACAACCGTAGGAAACATACGAGAAGTATCCGGGAGACAGCTCGCCAGTGGCACACCTCCCGCCAGGTGGTTCGGAAATGGGCGCGCCAGTGCGAGGGTTGGGGGGTTGGCCCCACCGGCCTCATCATAGTCTACGGTGCACTCCTCCAGAAAAGGTTAGCAAAACCTTCTTCATTTTGCCGTCATTTCCATTCGATTTTGGCCGTGAAAATCAATTAAAATCGCATAACCCTGGAAAACAGGCTAACGGCCTGCGGTTCACCTGCACCACAAAGCGCAGTGGAACGGCGTCAGGTGCAAGCGCTTGTTGGGCAAGAGAAGTTCTCAGCCCTGAGTCACAGGAAAACGCAACCATCACTACTGCGAGAGCGAGCCAATTATTAAAGGCGCTAAACCCCAGCGCTGGCGTATTATAAACCCATTGTTGCAAGATGATACCAGGACTGAACTCCACGGCAGCCCAAAGATTGTGTAAGCCCGAATTGTAGCCTCATAACAGACCTGCCCATCGGATTCCTCCTTTTCCACAACTTCTTCCACACGAATGGCTGTCCAGAAGAGAAGTTCTGCAGATCCGCTCAGGAAAATTCGGGCTTCGGTTCAGGCTTGCTCGGCAAAAAACGCTGGTTCCCCGCAAACTTGTTGAGGTTCTTGCCAATTAGAAGGCGAGGCCCGATTTCCCCAAGCACAAATATCAAAAGCAACCCAGCCACAGTTATAATCAACCCTTTTTCTCATGTAACACCTCCTTAAAATAACCCGGGATTGGACCGCTCGGTCCATATGCGCTGCGATTTCTTCTACCCTCAGCTCGCTTACAATCGCACACCCTCAGTCCATGCATCCGATAGATTTCCCCTCTACCCCGTTGCCCGGGTGCGAATGGAGTGGAAGGGCACACCTTAATTTTCTCCCATCGTGCCCTCGCGGAGAGGAGAGATACCGCTATCTGGCTGCCGATCCCGCCGGAAAATAAGACCCCCTGGCCCCGGTTACCCCGAAGCTTAAACTATGGAGCGCTGGAGGTGCGTTATAAGGCCAGAAGGCGGGCGGGGCCCCCTCCTGGACTCCGGAGGGCCCTGCCGCTTTGCGTTCATTTCCGGCGGAGCCTGAAGGATTTGCCCCAGGATTTGATGGTGTAAAGGGGCAGCAGGAGGTTACCACCGAGGCTGATGGCTGCTTCCTGGACTTTCCTGACCCAGGAGAGAGCCCTGGCAGGCTCCACCACGAAGAAGGGGATGGCTTCGGCCACGCCCCACTTCACGGCGCAGGCACCCCAGGTGAGCCCGGCTCCGAAGCTCACTAAGATTATGTTATCCCCATCCTTGACCCGGCCTTCCTCAATGGCCTCGCACAGGGCCACAGGGATTGAAGCAGCAGAGGTGTTGCCGTAACGGTCAAGGTTTATGTAGAACTTTTCCATGGGGAAGCCCAGCTCCTTCGCCGCCGCCTGGATTATCCGGATGTTGGCCTGATGGGGAATGATGAGGCTTATTTCATCGGGCAGGAGGTTGGCCGAGGCCATGATCTCCCTCACCGATTGCACCATTGTCCTCACGGCAAACTTGAAGACCCTTGGCCCATCCATCCTTATGTAATGCATCCTTCGGTCCAGCACTTCCTGGGAGAAGGGGTATTTGCTTCCGCCTCCATAGGCGATGAGGGCATCGGCCTGGGAGCCATCGGAGCCAAGGAGGAAGGAGAGGACGCCCGTGGGATAATCGCTGGGCTGGAGGACAACGGCCCCGGCTGCATCGCCAAAGAGCACGCATGTATTGCGATCGGTCCAATCAATGAATTTGGAGATGATCTCAGCCCCTATCACCAGTATGTTCCTGTAAGTTCCGGTGGCGATGAACTGAGTTGCGGCGGCAAGAGCGTAGAGGAACCCGGTGCAGCCAGCTCTCAGGTCAAAGGCAGGGACATTCTCCGCCCCCAGCATGTCCTGGACGAGGCTGGCGGCAGCCGGCAGGTGGTAATCGGGGGAGGAGGTGGCGAGGATTATGAGGTCCAGATCCTTGGGGGAAAGGCCTGCTCTGTTGAGGGCTTCCCTGGATGCCTCCACCGACATCGTGGCAACGGTCTCCTCGGGCGCAGCGATGCGCCTCTCCCGGATCCCTGTCCTTTCCAGAATCCACTCGTTGGAAGTTTCCACCATCTTCTCAAGGTCAAAGTTGGTGAGGACCTTAGCCGGAGCGTATTTTCCCCACCCGGTTATCCTGGCATACTTCATCCCCATCACCCCCTTTTTTGAAGTTTAAACCCCAGCTTTACCCCATAGTTTCACTTACGCATGCCCAGGAGGATCGAGAGGAAGAGCCAGATGCCCAGGAAAACGGAGATGAGAAAGGTGAAGCCCAGGAGCCAGAGGCCCCACTTCGCCTGGCTTATCTGAGGCCAGGCAGCAATCATGACGGCCGATGAGATGATGAAAGCTGCCAGGAGGATGCTTATGGCCAGGCGGTTGGCGCTTTCCCGGAAGCGCCGGCCCAGTTCCCCCGCTTCTTTTATCCCCACGCTCAGCCTCAGATCTCCCCTTTCGGCCTGCTCCAGGAAAGCCGGGATGCGGCGGGGGAGCGTCTCCAGGAGATCGCCCCAGAAGATGAGATCGCGGAAGAGCCTCTCCCCAATGGTTCCGGGCGAAAACATCTGGAGCATGAACCGACGCACGTAAGGCTCGCTTACGGCGAAGATGTCAAAATCGGGGTCAAGCCTTAGCCCAACCCCCTCCATCATGGCGAGGGTCTTGCCCAGAAGCCAGAGGCGGGATGGGAACCTCAAACGGTAGCGGTAAGTGAGGGGAGTGATCTCTTCCATGAGTTCGGTGGCCCTGATGTATTTGAGGGGCATCCCGAAGTATTTTCCCAGGAGCCTGGAAATATCCCTGGCCAGGTTAGCCCTGTCAACCCCGGGGTTCACTATCCCCATGGATACGAGCTGGTCCACTATACCTTCAACATCCATCCTGACGGCGAAAACGTAAAGCCGGATCAGGTCCTCTTTATCCCGTCGGGTCAGGTGGCCCACCATCCCGAAATCCATCGCCCCTATGACCCCGCCCTCCATGACGAAGAAGTTCCCCGGATGAGGGTCAGCGTGGAAGAAGCCGTCCACCAGCACTTCCTTGATTATTATCCTGGCAGCGTTCAGGGCCACAGTGTGGCGGTCAATCCCGGCCGCATCAATGGCTTCAATGTTGTCAATCTTTATGCCCTCAAGCTTTTCCATGACCAAGACCCGGCGGGTCGTGTAATCCCAGTAAATCCTGGGAATATAGAGGAAAGGCTCGTGGCGGAAATTTTCCCGGAAGCGCTCGGCGTTGAGGCCTTCGCGGATGTAATTGAGCTCATTCCTCAAAGTGAAAGAGAACTCGTCCACGATCTCCAGGGGGTCGTAGAATTCCCTGATGGGCGTCTGCCGGGCGAGGTAGGCCAGTTCGCTCAGGATTTCCAGGTCCTTCTCAATCACGCTCTCAATCCCGGGCCGCTGGACCTTCACCACTACCCCCTCTCCGGAGGGCAGCGTTGCCCTGTGGACCTGGGCCAGGGAAGCGGAGGCGATGGGTTCGGGCTCAATGGAAGAGAAAACTTTCTCAATGGGCGCTTTCAGCTCCTCCTCCACGAGCTCCCGGATCCTGTCCCAGGGCGCAGGTGGGACGGTGTCCTGGAGTTTGGTCAGCTCTCTGATGTAAGCAGGAGGGAGGAGATCGGGTCGGGTGCTCAGGATCTGTCCAAATTTAATGAAAGTAGGCCCCAGTTCTTCCAGGGCCATCCGGAGCCTCTGGGGAGCTCCCACCCTGAGGTCAGGCCTGGGGTGAGGGCCCCTCGGGAAAGGCAGGAGCCACCTCGCTCCCACCCGCTCAAATAAATCCTCCAGGCCGTATTTGAGCAGTATGCCGACAATTTCCCTGTATCGGCCGAGGTGTGCGTATGTGCGGAAGAAGGGGAACAAAATTTACCCCCTCCAGAAGAGGCGAGGCCTGAGCAGCTTCTTCAGGGTCTGGATATTCTCTCTGGCCGTCCTGTAACCGGCTTCAATGATTTCGGGGGCTTTGTGGAAACCCCAGAGGAGGGTTACATCCCCATTGATGGGTGGGCATAGGAGGAGATCGGGCTTTGCCTCCGCAAGCTTCTGCTCCCTTATGTTCTTGGCCATGACCTCCACCGTCCTCCACAGGATGGAGAAAACCGGCGGGTTCCTGGAGGAAATTTCCGGCGATTTTTCCTCCTCCATGCCCACGTCCACCGCCACAACGATATCGGCCCCCATGCGCCTGACCACATCGGCCGGGAGGTGGTTGAGGATTCCGCCATCAACGAGAATTTTGTTTCCGATGGTGTGGGGGGCGAAGAGGCCGGGGACGGAGGTCGTGGCCCTCACCGCATCCGCAATCCTCCCCTCTCTGATGACCACCTCCTCCCCACTGACCAGGTCTACAGCCACCAGCGCCAGGGGGATGCGGGTGTCCTTGAAGGTGGCATTGCCGAATTTTTCCTCAAAGTAATCCATGAATTTTTTGCCTTCAAGGAGCCCCTTCCAGGGGAGGGAGAAGTCGGCCAGGAGGCTGGCCAATGAGGTGAACTTCCTTATCCTGTAGGCTTCTTCCTCCATCTGGGCCGGGGTGTAGCCCAGGGCATAGGCGGCAGCGATGAAACCGCCCATGCTGGTCCCGGCTATGTAGTCTATCTTTATGCCCTCTTCCTCCAGGGCTTTCAGGACTCCTATGTGGGCCAGCCCCCTGGCTCCTCCTCCACTCAGGGCCAGCCCAAGCGTGGGCCTTATCCTGAACTTCATACCGGCATAGCCCTCTCGTCAAATTCCACACTCAGGATCCCGGGGGTCCCTGCTGCAACCTTTCTGATGGTCTCCCTGGCCTCCGGAGGGACGTTTCCCTTGAGCCTGACCTGCCCCCTTATGACCTGAACCCTGATGGAGCGAGCCCACGGCCGGGTCTGGGGATCGGAAGCGATCCTCCTGGCGACCTCTTCCTCAAGCTGGGAATCCACCAGGAGGTTGTTGACCACTTCCCTGACACCCGGGACCCCCCAGGCGAGCCTGGAAGCCATTTCTTTCATGGCCAGGGAACGCACTATTCCCGAAAGCTCAACCCGGCCGTCTCTGACTTCCATGTTTATCGGGCACGAACTCTCCCTTATGGGAGGATAGGACATGAGGGCTTCCTCCACCAGCAGCTTTATCCTGTCGTTCATGGTCACCCTCCTGGGGAGGATTTTACTTTGATTCAGTCTTCTTTAGCTTCCGGCTCAGCTCCTCAATATCGGCCTTTGTGGCCAGGCCCAGCTCCGAAAAAGCCTTCTGGAGCTCTTCCCTGACCACTTTCCGGATTTCCTCCCGCTGCTTCTCGCCCCTTGAGATCAGTTCCTTGCGGTAATCTTCCCCTTTCCTGGCAACCTCATTGAGTTTCTCCCGCGCCAGGGCCACCATCCCCAGGCCGATGAGGAAACCCTTCTCCGCTATTTCCTTCAGCCCCTTCATCACCCACCTCCTTCGGCATTAAATTTTTCAGGAATTCACCTGCCAGGTCCGCCAGAGCCTGGTGGGCTTCCTCCCCCAGTCCGGCCAGAGAGCGGCTGAGCATCTCTGTGGAGAAGCCTCCGGCAAGAGCCAGCCCCACCACGAAACCAGTGATGGCTCCTGGCAGGCGCATTGCCCTGAGAAGGGAGCGAAGCTCCGTCGCCTGACCCTTTTTGAAGGCCCCCACAAGCGCCGAAAGGGTTATGGCCGTCAAGCCAGCCATGAAGAGCAGAGGGGAAGGATTTTCCGGCAGCTCCCTGAGGAACTCCTCTTTCAGCTTCTCCGGGTCGGATTGCGCGGCTTTCTCCGCAATCCTGGCGAGGAAAGAGCGAACCTCTTCCAGCTCCCTGCCCACGTCCTTCCAGTCCGGCACGTGGGGTGAAGGCAAAAACCTCACGGAAGAACGTCCAGGCCTTTTCCGGGAGTGGTATTCCCTTGATACGAGTCCGACTTTCTCCAGCGCGCAGAGCATTTCGTAGGCTGTAACCTTGGCCACGCCCAGCTTCTTCGCCACGAAAGAATAGTGAAGGGGCTGCCGGTCCTCCCGGTAAAGCTCCAGGAACTTGCTCAGGAAATCCTTCTGCCTCGGCGTGAGCTTCACGGCCTCCTCCTTTTCCGAAAAAACCGAAAATATTATACCACAGAACTCTCCCCTGTCAAACCCGAAAAGGGGAAAAGCCGTTCAATCCGAAACCAGTTTTCTCCTCCAGAAGCTCAGATGAATCGCAGGCATCCCTCCCAGTTGCATCAAAGTGGCGGCTATTTCCACCGACTCCCGAAAATATCCTCTCGCTGCTGCTGCAGGGGAGCGGAACTGATGTTTGAGCAGATGGACGAGGCCGGGGAGCAGGACCACAGCAGTCTGCTCCCGGGGGAAACAGCGGAAGAGGAACAACTCAACCCCATACCCCAGGCTCCTCATCCTGTCCAGCAAGGGTTCCAGATCGCGCCGGAAATAAGCCCGCTGCCCCGTAAGGACGGGCATCCCGACCAGGGGGAAAATGGGGGTCCCGGATACGGTAGCTCCCAGCACGGCCCTGGCCGACCCCTGCACGAGGGGGAGGACGAGAGAGAGGAGGTGATACTGCTTCAGTCCCAGAAGGTGTGCGTCGCAGAAAACGACGATTTCCCCTGTAGCAGCCCGGATCCCGGAAGCCAGGGCGGCTCCCTTCCCCAGGTTAACGGGGTGGCGCACAACCCGGACCTGCGCCTGAAATTCTTCCAGAAGCAGGGGCGTCCGGTCAGTGGAGCCATCGTCCACCACGATGATTTCGCAGGGAAATTGGGTTTCCAGTATTTGGGCGATGGTGGTCCCAAGGTATTTTTCTTCATTGTAAGCCGGGATGATCACGGAGACTGAGGGCAATTCTACCACCAAGTTCCGCACCATAGGAGCCGGGCGCAGGGGACTGTCGGCTTTAGGCGACAGGGGAATGCGCCCTCTCACCTCCTTTCTTTTGCGTTAAATAAACCCTAAGAGTTATAATCGGGTTTGGTGATGAAAGCAAGATGAAGCTAGCTTACCAGTATCGCCTTAAGCCTAACAAAACCCAGGAAAGGCGTTTGACGGCTCTCCTTACGGTCGCCTGTCGCCTTTATAACGAGGCTCTCGCCGAAAGAAAAAAAGCCTGGGAACAGGAAAGGCGAACTTTGACCTACCTTGAGCAAGCAAGGAAGCTGACGGAGTTGAGGAAGACGGATAAGGAAATCGCTCTCCTCAATTTCAGCGCCGCCCA
>DAOUCW010000085.1:0-5470 GCA_034431695.1 Anaerolineae bacterium
GATGAGGGGGGCGAAGGGGGTCAGGGGGTTCAGGATGAAGATGTAGAGGGGTGGAATACCGGCCTGAACGGCTTCCGAAGCGCACCAGTTCACCAGGTTCGTCAGGGCAAGGCCGATGAGGGCTATGATGAAAGCTTTGATCAATGCATCTGGCCTGGCCCTGTAGGCCTCCACAGCGCCGGAAAGGCGCACGAAGAGGGAGTTAGCTCCGAAGAACCTCTCCAGCACTTTCCTCAGCCGTCGGCTTATGAGCGAGGCGAACCCCAGGAAGAAGAGGATGGTGACGCCTGCCACTACCGCCGCCAGCCCCGAGAGGTCTGCCCTCTTCATCCCCCAGAGGGCGAAGGTTACGCCCACAAGCCCACCGAAGAGGTAGGAGGCCAGCCCCACAAGCCTGTCCACGAGAACGGACACGGCCGCTTCGGCTGCCTGCTCCGAATCCACTGCCAGGCCATAGCCCCGCATCACATCTCCCGCCACCATGGGCAGCAGGAAGTTCCCGAAGAAAAGCCCGGTGAAGAAGTAAGATGTGAGGTGGTTGAAGGGCACTTCCATGCCCATAGCCCTGAGGAGCAGGTGCCACTTGTAGATGTTGAAGAAGATGGCCAGAAAGTAGAGGGCGAAGGCCAGGGCTATGAACTCCACCCTTGCCCTGAGGAAAAGCTCCCAGGATTGATGGATTTCAGGCTTGGTGAGGAGGAAAGCCAGCAGGCCGAGGCTTACTGCTACCTTGAGGGCAGAGGTGAGGGTTCTTTTCATTCCTCCCTGTTCTCCACGTCAATGGTTGGTGCGAAGGGGTCCAGGGTCAATCTGGTTACGAGGGATGGCGGTGCTTTCTCCAGCCTGGGGGGAGGCTCCACCTTCTTCGTGGTCCAGGCCATATCCCAGACCACGTGCTTGCGGCCCCGGATGTAGTAATCGTATGCGCCCAGAAGTCGGGCGAAGGCTTCTATGGCCGCCAGAGCTATGAGGACGTAAATTAACCTTATGGCTCCCCAGAGTTCCCCGAGCCAGAGGCGAACCACCCGCCATGTGTCAAGGCTTGCCACCTTGTATCCATACTTGCGCATGAGGTGGAGGTGGCCGGCATAGTTGCGGCGGCGCTGGCGGATGAAATCGCCCAGAGTTGTGGGGCCCATGTTGAAGACAACGGCATCGGGAGCATAGCGAACTTCAAGCCCCCGCTTTATGACCAGTGCTTCCACGAAAGCTTCATCCATTGCCACATCGGGTGGGATCTGGTCAAATACTTTCCGGAAAGCGATCAGCTCACCGAGGCGGGGGATCTCCATGCAGAGTTCGTGCTCGAGCTTGAGGCGGAGGTGGGAGAGGGCAGCTATGATGTGATCGGGGGTGTTCACTGCCACCTTCTGCGCTCCCGTCATCCCAACTCTGGGGTCCCTGAACATCCGGACCAGGTTCTCAATGGCGTCATAGCGGGGCAGGGTATCGCCGCTCTCCAGGACACATATATCCTCTTTGGCGTGCTTCAGGAAGAGGTTCACAGCCGAAGTTTTCCCTTCCCGGCGTTCCTGGACCAGGAGCTTTATCCTGGGGTCCTTCTTCTGGTATTCCTGGACAATCTCAACGGTGCGGTCGGTGCAGCCCGAGGCCACCACAATTATCTCCGTGATCTCAACTTCGTGGAGCTTCTGGTTGAGGAGGGCATCCAGGAGCTTGCCGATATTAGCCTCTTCGTTGTAAGCAGTAACACCTACACTGCAGCGGATCTTCTCCTCTCCCGCCACCTCTTTTCCCCCGGGAAGGTTTTGCGGTGGGATTATAGCACAAAGGGGATGAGCACGCAATTTGCCGGCTTTGAAGCTTCCTGCCCGCTGTGGTCCGAGGCAGGGTGCCGAAAAAGCGAAGCCGTAATGAAGGTTGTGCTCCGCCGGGCTGGAGAGCAGTCCAGCCCCCTTTTTCAGAGAGACGCTGCGGGTTGATTTAGCCTTTGGAGATGTAAAGTCCTGTGGGATCCACCTCTTCCCGCAGGACCCTCAATTCCTCTTCGGTGGGGGGTTCGGTCTGCTCCACCTTGTCGGGGATTATGAGTTCAAAGCCTGTGTTTTCTATGACGTCCTGGACGGTGATGCCGGGGTGGGTGGCCAGAAGCTTCATCCTCTTCGTTTCCTCGTCAAACCCGAGCAGGGCGAGGTTTGTGACCACGCGGTAAGGGCCTGAACCCCTGGGTAGACCCACGGCTTCCCTCGCTCCGGGCCCCCACAGGTAACCGGGGGTGGTTATGAAGTCCACTTTCTCCACGAAGCGGCGCCGATCGTGACGCATGATGATTATGGTGCGCCAGCAAAGGGAACCCACATCGTTCGCCCCACCACTCCCCGGCAGCCTCACTTTCGGCCTGTGGTAATCGCCGATAACTGTGGAGTTCACGTTCCCGTAGGGGTCAATCTGGGCTCCCCCGAGGAAGCCGTATTCTATGAACCCCCTGGCTGCAGTCTCCATGATGTCGCATATACCAGAAGCCGCCAGGGCTTTGCGGAAGGTGTTGTATTCCCCCACGGCAAGGGGCAATTCCTCCAGGGTGGCCCCGATCCCGCCGAATTCAAAGATGGGGATGAGGTTGGGGGCGTGGAGCTTCTGAGCCAGAGCTGCCGCCAGCATCGGGATCCCGGTGCCTATGAAGACGGTGGTGGAGTCGGGCATGAGGCGTGAGGCCACGCAGATCATGAGCTCGGTAAGGTTGTAATTCCTGGCCGCCATCGCTTCTCACCTCCTCTCAGCCTTCTGCCTCAGCTTCTCCAGCCTGTCCCATCCGATCTTCTCCAGATATTCCTCGTGGCTTTTCACGCTGTAGACGTATTTCTCAAGGTAAGCCCTGGCGCCCTCTTCGGTCTGGGAAGCCTCCGCCCATTCCCTTATCAGCTCCTCATCCCGGGCGTAAAGGTAGCACATCTCGCCGGGGTGGGAGCCGAAGGGCGCATGGACCACGGCGTCCACCAGGAAATAGGGGATTATGGTGCGATCGGGGTATCGGCGTATCTCCTCGGTGGGGACGATCTCTTCGGCACTGATTATGAGCCGCTTTGCAGCCCGGGCCAGCTCGAAGGCGAATCCGCTTATCCCGTCGATCTGGGCATTGCCGTAGCGGTCGGCTCTGTGGACGTGGATGAGGGCTACGTCCACGATCAGGGCGGGAAGGAGGGCCACTTTCTGGCCCGTGAAGGGGCACTTCACGACTTTTGCGGCGCTGGATTTGAGGGTATCGCTCCCCAGCATTGAGCGGACGGGGATGAAGGGCACGCCCATGGCAGCGGCTTTGAACCGCCAGGCTATGGCCGCATTGGACCAGTCGGACACAACCTCAACCTGGCCGCTTTCCACCGCTCGCCTCAGGGCGCTGGAGACGCCGTAGACTTCCAGGCCTATGTAGGTTATCTCCACCTGCTTTACCAGACCCGCCGCCAGGAGGAGGTCCAACTCCAGCACTCCCTGCCCGGCTATCCTCAGGTCCTTCTTCCCCTGGCGGATTATCTCCCGGGTGAGGGACATGGGGCAGCGGACAGTTCCGTAGAGCTCGGTGGCCAGGTAATCGCCATCGTGGACGAAGCGGCTTATGGCTTCCTGCTCGGTCATGAGTTTATCCACCAGGGCCTTGGGCTTCTGCCGGTTCCACTCCCGGAATGCTTCCAGGTCCGGGGGCTGGATGAGCTTGCCCTGCCCTTCCTCCACTATCTCAAATTCCAGCATAATTGCCTCCTGCCGGCCTGAAATACCTTATATCGGTGATTTCACCCTTGCGCTCTTCGGGGGGCTTGAAGACGGCTTCAACCTTCATCCCGATGTAGACCTCATCGGGCTCCACCTCTCCCAGGTAGTGGACGAGCCCGCCGTCAGCCCTCTCAAGCCTGATGAAGGCCACGATCGCAGGCTTATCCAGAGGGTTCTCTTCCAGGTCCATGTGGAGGATGGTGAAGGTGTGGACTTCGCCTCTGGGCGGGACTTCCTCCCACTCCTCAAGCTTTGAGAAGCAGCGCTCGCAGTATAAGCGGGCCGGGACGTAGAGGATGTTGCAGCGGGAGCACTTCGTGCCCATTATCCGGGCATTCTCCTTTATCTCCCGGAAGAAGCGTTCCCCGGCTATGCCGGCGGTGTAACGGGCATAGAGCGGGATCTCACCCCGCCATATTCTCGCCTCGGTGATGCGCTCAACTTTTTCCGTGGCGGACATGGCAATCCTCCTGCGCTATTTTTCCAGCGGCTTGAAGTAGAGGATATCGGTTATGGCCCCGATTCGCTCCTCAGGCGGCTTCCACACAGCCTTAACCCTCATGCCCACCCTGACTTCTTCCGGGTTCACCTCCCCGAGGAGGTGCATTATCCCCATTCCCCTGGATGCCCCGTCAATCTGGATGACGGCGGGGATCTGGGGTTCCTTTATCCGGACCATGTCCCAGGTCACGTAGCAGATGGAGAAAGTGAGGACAGTCCCCGTGTCCTTGAGGTAAACCCATTCATCGGTTGGGCGGAAGCAATGCTCGCAGAACATCCTGGGCGGGACCATGATCCTGCGGCATTTCCGGCATTTGCGGCCGATGATGCGCCCTTCCTTTAGTTCAGCCAGGTAGCGGCCTATGGCCACCCCTGCATCCCAGGCGTAGTGGAGTTTGGGATACCACATGGTGTAGAGGACTTTGCCCTCTTCAAAGTCTTCCTCTTTGACATAAACCCCGGGAAATTCCCTTATGTTTGCGGTCATGGGTTGCCTCCTTTATCGGATTGAGAGACGCAGCCACGGCGCCTGAGAAGGTAAAGGGAGAGCACGATTATGAAGACCATGAAGGAGAGGACGCCGAGCTCCAGCAGGATGGCCCGGAACATTTCCATGTTTCCTTCCAGGATGAGGCGGGACTGTTCAGCCGTGATAATGAGGATGCGCCGCACTGCAGCGATCAGCCCGATTATGAGGAAAGGCTCGCATGTGAGCTCATGCTGGCGGACCGATATCCCCACGGTGTGGATGATTTCCGCCAGCATTAGGACCACCAGGAGGGAATCCAGGATGTGGAGGACTTCCGCCGCCAGAGTCCCCTCCGTGAGAGCCAGGAAGAAATTCCTGAAGGCGGTAAAGAGGACGGCGATAGCTGTTGCCGCCAGCAGAATGCCTGCGGCGATGTAAATCAAATTCTCTGCAAGCTTCCAGGCCTGGTCCAGGTCAATTCTTTTCACCGCTCGCCCTCCTGGAAGGCCACGGGCATGCATTCGGTGTTGAAGGCCCAGCCCAGCTCGCCCCCCCTGTTCACTAAGATGATGCCTCCCCTTCCGCCTGTCCTCTCCTCAAGGATCTGGATGGCTCTCCTGGCAGCCTCGCGGGGATGGAGGCCCTGGCCCAGGAGATCGCAGGCGGTTTTGGCCAGCACGACCCTGATTATCGCCTCTCCTATTCCTGTGGCCGAAGCGGCTCCCGTCAAATTATCGGCGTAGGTTCCGCAGCCTATGAGGGGAGTATCGC
>DAOUCW010000086.1:0-12153 GCA_034431695.1 Anaerolineae bacterium
GGATACAGGCTGGCATGCCAGGCCAGACCCCTTTCCCCCTGCCGCCTCTACATCCCGCCCGAGTCCCTGTCCTCCTCCCAGCGCCTCCAGCTCGAAAGCCAGGAAATCCCGGTAGAACCCGAGCCGGCCGTCCACACCTTCGCCATCCGGCTTCCTCCCCCCTCCCTCCACGACCTTCGCCCCGATGCCGAAAGGGTCCTCCAGACCCTTGAAACCACTTACGGAGTCAGAGCACATCCGGATTTTTCCCTCCTCCAGGAGCTGCCCGAAAAGCTCCGCGCTCAGAACTGGGAAGGCAAAGTCGCAATTCGTGCGGGCGAATTGGTCGCTTTCCTGCCCCCGGGAACCTCCCCCCTGGGCCTGGCCGTTGACCTGGGGACGACCAAAATCGCCCTTTACCTCATGGACCTTGAAAGCGGCCGGACGCTGTCGGCGCGCGGCCTCCTGAACCCTCAGGTTCGTTACGGCGAGGACGTCATCTCCCGGATAAGCTATGCACTGCAGAAGCCCGGAGGTGCCCTTGAACTCCGGGAGGTGGTGGTCAGGGCCATAAACGAGGCCGTGGCAGAGATGTGCGCCGATGCAGGGGCAGACCCTTCCCGCGTGGTTGAAGCGGTGATCGTGGGTAACACCGCAATGCACCACTTACTGCTGAACCTGCCGGTCCACCAGCTCGGGTATGCCCCCTACGTTCCGGCCGTCCGGAGCGCTTTAGAGGTAAAAGCCCGGGAACTGGGCCTTGAGCTCGCCCCGGGGGCAGTGGTCTACCTCCCGCCTCTCATCGCCGGATTTGTCGGGAGCGACCACGTGGCTACCCTCCTCGCCACTGGCTTCGGGGGCGTGGAAGGGCCCGCTCTGCTCCTGGACATAGGCACCAACACTGAAATTTGCCTTGCCTGCAGAGGGAGGTTGATGAGCCTCTCCTGCGCTTCAGGCCCGGCCTTTGAAGGAGCTACCATCACCTGCGGCATGAGGGCTTCCCCGGGAGCCATTGAGAGCTTCACCCTGGAGGACGATGAGGTCAGGTTCCAGACGGTAGACGGTCTGCCGCCGGTGGGACTGTGCGGCTCCGGCATCTTGGACGTGATAGCCCAGCTCCGCAGGGCCGGAGTGATTGACCCGGGCGGACGCATGGGCCAGCACCCGCGAGTGAGGAAAGTGGACGGTCAGGCTGCTTTCGTGATTGCGGAAGACCCCCTCATTATTTTCACCCAGAAAGATGTGCGGGAAATCCAGCTGGCCAAGGGCGCTATCCGCGCCGGGATTGAAGTCTTACTGAGAGAAGCAAACCTGAAGCCGGAAGAGCTGAAGGAAGTCATCCTGGCCGGGGCCTTCGGGACATATCTCAGGGCTGAGAGTGCAGTGGAAATCGGGATGCTCCCCAGGATACCCCTGGAACGTTTCCGCCAGGTTGGAAATGCTGCCGGGGCGGGAGCCAGAGCCATGCTCATCTCCACCCGGATGCGAACCGAGGCCGAAGGTCTCGCCCGGCGAGTTGAATACATAGAGCTCGCCGTCGTCCCGGATTTCGCCCAGATCTTCGCCAGAGCTATGCTCCTTTGACGGGGAAAGATTTCCTGTGGTAAAAATTGCTACCAGAGGCCAGCATGCCTGGCTCAGAGAGCGCACGAGTTCATCCAATTGCTCCGAGGAGGAGGCAACATGGCTTACGTTTACCGTGGTCGCTTACTTTATGTTAACCTTGATGAACGCTCCATCCGGGAAATTCCAGTAGAGGAAGGGGACGTAAGGGAGTTCCTCATGGGGAGCGGACTTGCGGCGGAACTCTTCCGCCGGGATGAGGCGTATAAGATCGCCCCTCTTTCCCCCCGGAGCCCGCTCTACGTCATAGCCGGGCTGCTCACAGGCTCCTTCATACCGACCGCGTCCCGGACGAGCTTCTGCGCTCGCTCACCCCTTACTGAAATCTGGTGCGAAGCCACTGTGGGAGGATACTTCGGGCCAATGCTGCGCTTCGCCGGCTACGATGGCCTGATCATCACCGGCAGGGCTGAAAGGCCCGCATACATCTGGATCAATGAAGGGAAAGCTGAATTGCGAGATGCTTCCCACCTCTGGGGCCTTGACGTCTACCGCACGGTGGAAGCCATCAGGGCTGAAACTCACCCCAGAGCCCAGGTAGCTGCCATCGGCCCTGCGGGGGAAAACGGTGTCTTCACTGCCTCCGTGATGATCGGTGGACTGGACGGAAGAGCAGCCGGAAGGGGAGGAATGGGAGCGGTAATGGGCTCGAAGAACCTGAAGGCCATAGCCGCTTACGGGACCGAACGCCTCCGCTATTACGATGAGCAGGGCCTCAGGGAAGAGGTCCGGAGGATCAATCCGAAGATAAAGGAAAACACCATTGCTCTCGGGATGTGGGGGACAGCGGGGGGAGTCCCCAGAGCCGAAGCCTACGGCGATTTCCCCCTCAAAAACTGGAGGGAAGGGAGCTGGCCAGAGGGTGCCCAGAAAATCTCAGGCCAGCACATTCGGGAGACAATCTTCGTCAGGGATTACCGTTGCTTCGCCTGCCCAATAGCCTGCGGCAAAGATGTGAGGCTGAGAAGAGGCGACAGCGAGGTGATAGTGTCGGGGCCGGAATACGAAACTGTGGCCGGTTTCGGAGGGATGTGCCTGATAGATAGCATTGAAGCCATAGCTGAAGCCAATGACCTGTGCAACCGCCTGGGCCTTGACACCATATCCGTTTCCGCCGCCATAGCTTTCGCCATAGAAGCCTTTGAAAAAGGCCTCCTTACCGAAAAGGACACCGGAGGCTATACCCTCCGCTGGGGCGATCCGGAAGGGGTCCTGAGCCTCATAGAGGACATAGCTTACAGCCGGGGCCTTGGGGAACTGCTGGCCCTGGGCGTGAAGCGGGCAGCCGAAGCCCTGGGACCGCAGGCCCAGGAGTTCGCCGTCCACGTCAAAGGGATGGAAGTCCCCTACCACGACCCCAGAGCCTTCACGGGCATGGCCCTCAATTACGCCACGGCCAACCGCGGAGCCTGCCACCTGGAATCCCTCACCTACTGGGTGGGCTACGGGGTTAAAATTGACGAACTCTATATCCCCGAGGACTACCACCCCCACTCATCCAGGGGCAAGGCCAGGATGGTTGTGGATTTCCAGAACTACATGACCTTATACAATGCTCTGGGGTTATGTAAATTCGCCGGCAGGGCCAACCTTCCTCCGAGCCTTCTGGCCCGGTGGCTCAACCTCGCCCTGGGCTGGGATGTTACCGGTGAACAGCTAATGGCGATGGGCGATCGCCTCTTCAACCTCAAGAGGGCTCTGAACGTGGAAATGGGGATCACTCGCTCCGATGACACACTGCCCCCACGGCTTCTGAAAGAGCCAAGGCCTTCCGGCGGAGCCGCTGGCGTGCTGCCGGAGCTTGATTTAATGCTTGAGGAATACTACCGGATAAGAGGATGGGACGAAAAGGGGAGGCCTAACCCATATACCAGACCCACTTAGGCCCGCGCATATCCCTGATTATGTCCGTTGTGGAAAGGACGCCGACGGGCTCACTGCCCTTCTCAGAGTCCTGAGTGACGATCACACGGTGGATCCTGTTCTCCAGCATTATCCTGGCCGCCTCCTCCACCGGGGTGTCCGGGTGGACGGAGATAACCGGCGATTTCATCACATCCTTGGCCTTGTAGCTGGAAACATCCTTGCCGTAGAGGGGAAGGATGTCCATGTGGGAAATTATGCCCTTTATGTAACCTTCCGGGTCCGTGACCACTATGGCGTGGACGTCGGTGTCAGCTATGACCCTTATGACTTCCTGGAGGGGGGTTTCCGGGCCACAGGATATAACCCCTTTGTGCATTATATCCTTCACCAGCTTGGACATCTCGCCTCCTTTGCGATGTAATTAAAACAAACCGGCGAAGGCCACCTCTAAAGGGCAACCCCAGGCAGCCTTCGCCGTTTTTTCCTCTGCTGGCAGGCTCTCAGAAGAGCGGTGGCATAGTGAGGGCCGGATGGCCTTTCTCCTCAAGGTAGGCCAGGAGTTCCTCCACCGTGGTGGCAACCCGTTCGTCCGCTATCTTGTCCAGCAGGTCGGGGTCGCCCTCGCGCTCGCACACTTTCTGGAGTTCTTCCTTCATGGTCTCCTTGAGGAAGCTGGACATCCAGACGATGCGCTTGAAACCGCCATCGGCCCGGATGAACTTCTTGGAGAGGAGGAAGTATTTGCCGATGCCCATCACGCCGGGCGTCTGCAGGCCACCACCAGCCATCCCTGCCAGGGTGGAGAAAGTCATTCCAGCGGGGGTCATTGAGGGGTCTTCACGGCTCACCACCATGAAACCGTTGGCCTCGGGGATGACCATCATTATGCACTCAAAGCAACCGCAGGCGGTCATCGGGTTTTCCATGATGGAATACATGGCCACCTGGTCAACGGTCCCGTGAGAAGCCTGCTTCACGAACCGGTTGACCCCCTCAAAGTAGCCCTTCCACTCATCCAGGACCTTGCCCTTGGGGACAGGCTGGTTGGGGCCGGTGGGGTTGATCTGATGGGAAGCTTTGCAGTCAAGCCAGTTGTAAGCACCGCAGAGGCCCAGGCGCTCCGGTGAAATGATGCAGACATGGTTGGGGGCGAAGCTCTGGCAGAGGGTGCAGGAGTAGAACTCCTCAACGCTCTCGTCGGTCATCTCCTCCAGGCGGCGGTTGCGGTAATTGTAGGCTTCGCGGGCTTTGGCGAGCCATTCCTGCATGAGGTCCTTATCGGTGATGATCTTGACCTGGACCTTGTCCACGATGGCGCCGAAATCGGAGTGGAAGCGGGCGTGGAGGATCTTGCCGAAGTGTTCAAGCCTGAAGCCGGCCTGCGCAGCCTTCTTGGAAATGCGGATCCAGGCGATGTCCCTCTGCCCTATGTGCTGGATGCCCGAGGCGCCGTTGATGAAGTAGTGGATCTGGCGCTCCAGAACGGGCTCGAAGTCCTTCTGCATCTTGCGCCCGGCCACCTCAACGATTATACCCATGTCCATGGCCCCGCCTTCCGGCACCTCGTCAAAGTCGGGCCCGATGACCTCAACCTTTCCGTCCTCAACTTCCTCCAGCGGCTTCATGTAGAGATACTCAAAGCAGCGGGAATCCTTGCCGCCGAACTCCACCCTCATGTCCTGGCGGCGGACCCTCTCGCCCTCAAAGGCGGAGCCGTAGGGGACGGGTATGTCAACGCGGGCTATCTTGACCTTGACGCCCCGGACTTCAATGCACTTCTCCACAAGCCTCCTGGCCCTCTCCAGGTCATCCTTAGCCTCAATGTCGTCAAAGGGCATGGAGATGACGTGCTCATACTGGGTCACGCCAGTGGGGAGGATCTGGGGGATTATGGTATCAGCTATGACGGGGAAGCCGTAGTTTATGGCGCCGGCAGCCGTAGCATACTTGAGGTCATCCACCTCACCGAGGGCCAGGACGAAGGCGAAGACCCTGTATTTGTTGTAGAGGAGGATTTCCTTGGCCTGGCCCGGCTTAAGGCCACCGAAGCTGAGGGCAGAACGGGTGGCAAACCCCAGAGCATAGATGGCCGAGATGGTGTCGGTGCCGAAGGGGACGATGTAGGTGTCATAGCCCATCTCCACGCCTTCTTCCATGAGCTGGTGGATGATGGAGCGGCCGTTGACGTTGCCGGAGAGGAAGATGAGGATGTTGCGCTGCTGGAGTTCACGGATGATCTGGACGGCGACTTCGTTGGATTTGGCGCAGCCCACGATCGCGGCGAAACCCGGCATGCGGCCGTCCACAAGCTGGATGCCCCAGGCTCGCATCTGAGCGTCGTCAATGGGGCCATTGAGGCGGGAACCCTCCTCCCCCTTCATGAAATCGGGAGCGGTGAAGCTTGCAGAAGGAACGTAGTATCCGCCCCACGTTATCTTCTCCGGCTCCAGCCCGTAAGCGAAGCGAATTCCCTCAATGGCCTCCTCGGCCAGGAGCGTGGCCGCCCCGCAGTCCAGGGTTTCCCCGAGGTATGGCAGCCAGTGCTTCTCATCGGGGATCGGATGCAAGAGGTTCTTCGCTATTTCCAGCACTTTCTCCAGGTCCTTCAGCGTGGTGACCTGGATCCCGGTGAGGCCGTAGATGACCGGGAGGTAATAAGCGGTGTTGGGGAAAGCCACCTTCTTGTCCGGACCCAGTTCCTGGATAGCCTTCTGGAGCATCTTCTCAGCTTCGTTGACAATGTAGTTGGCACCTCTTATGGCGCGGGTAGCGATATACCTGGACATGATTTCCTCCTCCTTCAGGAGCTTCTTTCAAGGACTTTTTCGGCCAGATGGACACACTGCCGAGCAGCTTCTACCGCCCTGCGTGCGTCTTCTTCGCGAAAGATTTCCCACGGGGCCACCAGGTGACGCTCGTCTCCATAAGTTGCAGCCACGTGCACCCTGCCCCCGTATTCTCTGAACAACGGAAGAACTTCCTTCAATTCCACAGCCAGATCTTCAGGCAAAGCCGGCATAACCAGTTCGGCTATTGCCTCCGCTGGATCATGAGTCCTGGGCACAGGACCATAACAGGCCACGATGCTTTTACCCGCATTTTCTACCGCCAGTTGGGCACTTGCCACGCACCTTGACCAGTCCCCAGACTGGAAGTCCGCTTCAGCCCATTCCAGGTAACGCCGGGCCAGTTTCAACCGGAAGAGGGCATCCTCCCTGGAAAGCATCCCTTGAACCCTTCCCAGGTGAGGGACCAGCCGGGCTCAGGAGGCGGCCCTTTCCACCACCAGTATAGGATTCCTTGCGAATTCCGCCTCCGTTCCAGGCCGGCCTCCTCTATTAGCTCCCGCACTCTCTTCAGGCGACTCTCCAGGAATCCCTCCGGGTCATAAATTATAACAGCGTCCTCCGAGAGGTCAAGGTGCAATGGCGTTACATCGGCCGTGAACTCTTCAACTGTGCGGGCCAGGATGGAAATCCTGCCCTGGCCCGCCATGTCCTCTATCGGCTTATATACCACTTTCCCCCGCTCAATGGGGTTAAGGGGCAACTCCCTGGCTATGAGGAGCAGGTCAATGTCACTTTCCTCCCGGGCTTCCCCTCTTGCCCAGGAACCGAAGAAGGCCAGTGCCACCAGGTTTTCACCCAGTCCTTCTTTCAATCTGCGGGTAAGCTCCCGGGCAAATTCTTCAAAATTGACCTGCTCCACGCTCCCCCCTAAGCCCCCACCAGGCTCTTAGCGCTGTAGAGGCTGACCTCCCTGCCCTCCTCCAGAGCCTTCAGGAACTCCAGCATCAGGCGATCACCGCTCTTGCCGAACTTGGCGGGGTTGTATTGCTCAAGGCCAAGGGCAGCCCGCTTCTTGTCAATGTGGTCAAGAGCTCGGCGGACGATCTCCTCCGGATCTTCTATGAACTCCAGCTTGCCGCCGACGGTCTTCTCCCAGCCCTCGCTCATTATGCGCTGGACTTCCTCGCTTGCCTTTATTGGCGAGCCAACGCCGAACATCACGTATACGCCCGAGGCAGCGAAGTAGGTCCCGATGGCAAGGGCCTTCTCGCTCATCCACTCCGGAGCTATGCCGACCGCCGGAAGGTCAGCGATGTCCTCGCCCAGGCCGCCCTCGGTGGCCATCTGGCTGGCTATGGTGAGGATGCGGGTGTTATCCACGCAGGACCCAACGTGGAGGACAGGCGGGATGCCCACAGCCTCGCATATCTCCCTGAGGCCCGGACCGACCTCTTCCATCATCTCAGGGAGCATGAGCCCATACTTGGCCGCAGCAATGGCTCCGCACCCGGTCTGAACCACCAGCACGTCGTTCTTGATGAGCTCTTTGACAATGTATTCGTGGGCAGCATCCTGATCGGTGCGGGGGTTGTTGCAACCGACAACTCCAGCCACTCCCCTGATGCGTCCCTGAATGACGGCATCGTTGAGGGGACGGAAGGAGCCACGGTAGTAACCACCAAGGGCGTAGGTTATGTATTCGTGGGAGAAGCCGGCCACCACTTCGGAGACGTGCTTGGGGATGCGGACCTTGCCCCGGTTGGGGAAGTTGTCAATGGCCATCCTGACGAGCTGCTTGGCGATCTCCAGGGCGCGGCTTTCGTCAAATTCAACGTGAATGGCACCTTTGATCCTGACTTTTGGAGAGGTGGTCACGAATTTGGTGTGGAACTGGTCGGCCAGCGGGGCAAGAGCCTGCATTATGCACTGGACGTCCACGGCCATGAGGTCAATGGCGCCGGTGAGCAGGGCCAGCTCCTGGCTCAGGAAGTTGCCGACGGTTGGGATGCCCTGGCGCATGAGGGTTTCGTTGGCGGTGCAGCAGATTCCGGCCAGGTTTATGCCCTTGGCCCCTTTGGATCTGGCGTATTCAATCAGTTCGGGGTCGTTGACGGCCAGGACCATCATCTCGGAGAAGAGGGGTTCGTGGCCGTGGACCACGATGTTGACCTCGTCCTCCTTGAGGGCACCAAGGTTGGCCCTGGTCTTGAGGGGAGCCGGCGAACCGAAGAGGATGTCGGTGATATCGGTGGAGAACATGGAGCCGCCCCATCCGTCGGCCAGGGCGCAGCGCATGGCGCCTAAGAGCAGGTGCTCGGCATCCTGGTCGTTACCGATGTGCGTCCTGTGGAGGAGATCAACCACTTCCCGGTCTATGCCCCTGGGCGCAATGCCGTATTTCCGCCAGATTTCCTGACGGCGCAAAGGAGCACGCTTGAGGTAAGTGAGTTCGCCCTTCTGCTGGCCGAATTCGGCCAGGACCTTGAGGGCAACATCGCGGGCGATCTCCTTTTCATCCCGGTCCCTGTAGGGCACGCCCAGGATATCGGCCACCTCCAGCAATTTCTGGAGGTCCCTTACGCGGTAATCAGGTGCTTCGCCCTCGGCTGCAGCCAGCAGAGTGAGGGCCATGTCGCGGCCATGGTCGCTGTGGGAAGCTGCGCCCGCGGCTATGGCTCTTGCCAGATTGCGGGCCACCACTGTGTCAAGGGTAGCACCGCAGACACCGCGGGTGGTTTTACCCACCAGACGGCATGGCCCCATGAAGCAGTGCTTGCAGCATGCTCCATCCCGCCCTATGGGGCAGGGCTTGATCTCTTCCGCTCTGGAAAATACGGTTTCGTAGCCTTCTTCCTCAGCAATCCTCAGCATCTCCTGAGCGGCCGGGTCTATGCTTTTGTATCCGTTCCCTCCCATGGTTCATTTCCTCCCGAAAAATGTTGAATATCCCCAGGCTTCGGGTATGGATCCGGACTCCCGGGGTAAAGTTTTGCCCCATCCGCCTCCGTTCGCCCTTAATACTTCCTGAAGTCCCCCGCCATCTCAATATCGCGCCGGTCGGTCCAGGTGATGCGCTTTATCACCCTGAACCAGGGCGATGTGTCATCAATGTGGCGCGGAGGGACAGGGACTTCGGGCTCCTTTCCAGGCTCGTAACCGGCTTCCCTGAGCTTTGACTCCAGAAGGGAAGGGTTCACCCGGGAGCTATCGTAGGAGACTATAACTTTCCTGAGCATTGAGCTTGCGTAAACGTCCTTCACTCCCTCCAGGCCGAGGAGCACTTCCCTTACTCTCTTCACGTGATGGTCGGCATACATTGAGGGCAGGTCAATCACCACCTTTTCCATGTCCATCTCCTCCGGTTAAATTATACCATTTTTATCCGTTTTGTGCAAGGCCCAATGAGGAGGGGGCGGGCTGAACCGCCCCCTCCTTCTGCCTTAGAACAGGCCTACAATCTTCCCGGTCTCCACGTCAATATCCACGTCCATGAAGGCCGGGCGGCTGGGGAGACCGGGCATTGTGCGCATCTCGCCGCAGAGCGGGTAGAGGAAGCCTGCTCCGACCGAGGCCCTTATATCACGGATGGGAAGGCGGTATCCCCTGGGGCGGCCCTTCCAGTTGGGGTCGTGGCTCAGGGAGAGGTGGGTCTTGGCCATGCAGATGGGCAACTTATCGTAGCCGAGCTTGGTATAGAGTTCAATCTTGGCTTCGGCCTCGGGGCTGTAGTCCACTCCGTCGGCTCCGTAAACCTTGGTGGCGATGATCTCAATCTTCTCCTTGATGGGGATGTCCAGAGGGTAGAGGAAGCGGAACTGGGAAGGCTTGCTGGCCGCAGCCATGACGGCCTCGGCGAGCTCCACTCCTCCTTCGCCACCCTTGGCCCAGACTTCGGAGATGCAGGCAGCCTCAGCGCCGAACTCCAGGGCCGCCTTCTTCACGAGCTCCAGTTCGGCCTTGGTATCGGTGGGGAAACGGTTTATAGCCACGACGACGGGAACACCGAAGAGTTTCGCAATCTCTATGTTGGCCTGAAGGTTGCAAAGGCCCTTCTCCAGAAGTTCCAGGTTCTCCTGGGTGTAGGCGGGGTCAAGAGGCCTTCCGGGCACGACCCTGGGCCCGCCGCCGTGCATCTTCAGGGCCCTGACGCTGGCCACCATCACCACACAGTTGGGGATGAGGCCGGAGTAGCGGCACTTTATGTCAAAGAACTTCTCCATGCCGCAGTCGGCGCCGAAGCCTGACTCGGTGACCACGTAGCCGTCCTCGCCGACAAGCTTAAGGGCGATCATGTCGGCTATAATGGAGGAGTTGCCGTGGGCGATGTTGGCGAAGGGTCCGGTGTGGACGAAGGCCGGGCTGCCCTGGAGGGTCTGCATCAGGTTGGGCATCAGGGCATCCTTCAGGATGGCAGCCATGGCTCCGGCCACCCCCAGATCCTCGGCCGTGATGGGGTTCCCCTTCTTGTCGGTGCCGATGACGATCCTGCCCAGGCGCTCTCTGAGGTCCTTGAGGCTGGTGGCGAGGGCCAGGATGGCCATGACCTCTGAGGCGACGGTTATGTCAAAGCCCGTCATCCTGGGGCGGCCGTCCTCCTCCGTGCCCAATCCGATGACTATCCTGCGCAGGGCGCGGTCGTTGATGTCCACCACGCGGGGCCAGGTTATGGAGTAGGGGTCAATGTCCAGGCGGAAGAAGCGCCTCCGCTCCTCGGGCGTGAGGTCAGAGGGCTTCTCGGCCTTGATGCCGAGCTTCTCCAGGCGCTTCCTCATCCATGGGGTGAACTCGTTGTTCGGGCAAAGGGCCCTGGCCAGCCTATCGTCGTCCATCCTGTCCTCGTGCATTATGCGGGCATCTATGGCGGCCGCCAGGAGGTTGTGAGCTGCCCCTACCGCATGAATATCGCCGGTAAGGTGGAGGTTGAAGTCTTCCATCGGGACAATCTGGGAGTAGCCGCCACCTGCTGCCCCTCCCTTGATGCTGAAGGTGGGCCCCATGGAGGGTTGGCGGATGCAGGTGAAAACCTTCTTGCCCAGGTAGTAGAGGGCCTGGCTCAGGCCTATGGTGGTTACAGTTTTGCCCTCGCCCAGGGGTGTGGGGGTTATGGCTGTGACGTCAATGTATTTTCCGTTGGGCCTGTCCTTCAGGCGCTCAAGCACATCCAGGTGGACTTTGGCCTTGTATTTGCCGTAGAGATCCAGGTCATCCGGGGTAAGGCCAACTTCCTCAGCCACCTCTACAATGGGACGAAGCTTGGCAGATTGGGAGATAACGATATCGGGGGGAACGGGTTCAACGCGCTTGACCAAGAGTTCCCTGGCCATGTCTACTCCCTCCTTGATGGGATTTTGTGTCTGGCAAAAAGGCTCCAACCAAATGAGCCTGGATTTTCCATCACTTACCCTCGACCTGCCTCTTGGCTGCTTCCAGCACGTTCTTGAGGAGCATCGCATTGGTCATGGGACCGGTGCCTCCGGGAACAGGAGTTATGGCTCCGGCCACCTCCTTCACCGACTCAAAGTCAACATCGCCCACCATTTTACCATTGACGAAGTTAACTCCAAAATCCACCACCACTGCACCTGGCCTGACCATCTCGGCCGTTATGAGGCCGGCGCGGCCAACGGCCACGCAGAGGATTTCAGCTTCGCGGCACACAGCCCCAAGGTCCGGGGTGCGTGAGTGGCATATCGTCACAGTAGCATCTTCCCTCAGGAGCAGCAGGGCCATCGGCTTGCCCACGATGTTCGACCTGCCCACCACCACGGCCCTTTTACCACTTATCTTTATACCATAACGCTTGAGAAGTTCAAGTCCGCCGAGAGGGGTGGCGGGGACGAAGTAATCCAGCACCCCGGGGGGACGTCCAGCCGGAGCCACCTGGGCCAGCCTGCCT
>DAOUCW010000087.1:0-7062 GCA_034431695.1 Anaerolineae bacterium
TCACCGACCCCTCCCACCCTCACCGCTACCCCGGAAGCAGAACATCCCCTCTACCTGGCCATAATCTGGCACCAGCATCAGCCCCTCTACTACAAGGATCCCGAAACGGGCCTCTACACCCGCCCATGGGTCAGGGTTCACGCCACCAAGGATTACTACGACATGGCCGCCATCCTGGAGCAATACCCGAAAATCAAAGTCACCTTCAACCTGACCCCGAGCCTGATCCGCCAGCTTGACGATTTCGCCAGCGGAGCCAGGGACTTATACTGGGCCCTTGCGGAAAAGCCCGCCGAAGAGCTAACCGAAGATGAAAAGAAGTTCATCCTGGAGCGGTTCTTTGATGCCAACTGGGACCACGTTATCCCCCGCTTCCCTCGCTACAGGGAGCTTCTGGATAAACGGGGAAGATCTCTTGCCAGCTTCACCACTCAGGACTTCCGGGACCTCCAGGTGCTCTTCAACCTGGCCTGGTTTGACCCCGATTTCCTGGCGCAGGAGCCGCTGAAGAGTCTGGTGGAGAGAGGGCGAGGCTTCAGCGAAGAGGATAAGAGGGTGGTCTTTGAGAAAGCCAGGGAGGTCATAAAGGCAGTAATCCCCAAGCACAGAGAACTCCAGGACAGGGGCCAGATTGAAGTCATAACTTCCCCCTACGCCCACCCGATCCTCCCCCTCCTCTACGATGCTAACCTGGCGGCAGTGGGGAATCCCTCCTCAAGGCTGCCCTTCCACTTCTCCTTCCCCGAAGACGCTGCTGCCCAGCTCAGGAAAGCCGTGGAAATTTACGAAGAGCATTTCGGGCGAAAACCTCAGGGGCTTTGGCCTTCCGAAGGGGCAGTAGCTTACGGGATCGTGGGCCTCGTCGCCGATGCTGGATTCCTCTGGATGGCCTCCGGCGAAGACGTGCTGGCGGCAACCCTTGAACTGGGTTCTTTCGCCCGGGACAGCAAGGAGACAGTCAAAGAGGCCGACCTGCTCTACCGCCCCTATTACATCCGGTTCAGGGGTGGCAGGCCAGTGGCTGTAATCTTCAGGGACAGGCTCCTTTCCGACAAAATCGCCTTCACTTATTCCGGGATGTCCGGCGAGGAGGCGGCCAGGGATTTCATCGGAAGGCTGAGGGAAATACGCCGGCGCCTGAAGGAAACCGGAGCAGAAGGCCCTCACCTGGTCAGCATCATCCTGGATGGCGAAAACGCGTGGGAATGGTATGAGAATGACGGGAAAGATTTCCTCCACGCCCTTTACCGGGGCCTTTCCGAAGCCGAAGACATAAAGACCGTGACCCCCTCTGAATACCTCACCCTCTTCCCGGAACAGCGGGAACTGAACCGCCTCTGGCCGGGCTGCTGGTTCAGCCCCGACTTTGACACCTGGATAGGGGAGCCTGAGGAGAACGTTGCCTGGGATTACCTCTTCAAAACCCGCAACTTCCTGGCCGAGTATGACCTTCACAAACGGCGCACCGCCCCGCCCGAAGCCATCGCCAGAGCTCAGGATTACATATATCTGGCCGAAGGCTCCGACTGGTTCTGGTGGTATGGTTCCGACCAGGATTCCGGCCAGGACGAATACTTTGATTACGCCTTCCGCTCCCTGCTGAAAGAGGTCTACAGGTCCCTCGGAGAAACACCTCCCCCCTTCCTGGATGCTCCCATAATCCCACCGAAACCGTTGGCCCCCGCCCGAAGCATGGAAAAGGCCTTCACCCCCGTTATTGACGGGCGCCCTTCAGCGGAAGAATGGGCTCAGGCCGGCTATTACGAAGAGGAAGGAATCCTGAAGGAAATTTACTGGGGCTTTGACGCCGGGAACATCTACATAAGGCTGGAGAACTCCCGGCCCTGGAAGGAGTTAGGGCCCGAAGCTCATGTGGGTGTCTACCTCTCAAACCCCTACATTGCAACGGCCAACCCGTTCTCCCGCTTCGGTTTTGAGGAAGAACCCCGCACCTACCTGGGATTCCGCGCCACCCACCTGGCCGAAATATCCCTTTCCGAAGGCCGAATCACGTCGGCCACCCTCGCCCGCGCCGACGGCTGGAACAAGTGGGTTGAACCACAGCCCATAGAAGCGGGAGTGGGGGAGAAGTCCCTGGAGCTGGCCATACCCCTGGCACTTTTCGGCGAACTGGCAGCCGGAGACACCATCAACCTCAGGGTAGTGGTGAGCAGGGGAGGAAGGGATGCCGGAATTTTCCCCACCCATGGCCCCCTGCGCATCACAGCTCCTGAACTGGCACCGGTAACGGTGATCCTCGAACTCAAGGACCCCGAAGGCGATGACCATGGTCCCGGCTCTTACCTGTATCCCCTTGATGCCGTCTTCCAGCCGAAAGTCTTCGACCTGAAAAGCTTCGTCGTGGGCGAAGACGAGCGGGACCTGGTCTTCACCTTCACTTTCTACGGCCCTGTGCCTAACCCCTGGAACTCACCCATAAACCTTTCGCTCCAGACCCTGGATATCTACATTGATGTTGACCCGGGGGCCGGGACGGGAAGGCGCCTGCTTCTCCCCGGCCGCAACGCTTCCCTGGCGAAAGGTTACGGCTGGGAGTATGCGATCTGGGTTGAAGGGTGGCTCCAGCAGATATGGACTGTGGACCCTGCGGGTGAACTCACTCAGCTCAAGGCCTCCTTCAAAACCATTGTCAACCCCGAAAGGCAGACCGTCACTGTGCGCGTGCCAAAAGAGGTCTTCGGAAGGGAGGTGGACCCGCACCGCTGGGCCTACGTGGCCGTGGTCCTGAGCCAGGAGGGCTATCCTTCCCCGGGCGTCTGGCGGGTGAGGGATGTGGAGAAGGAGCCGAAGCAGTGGCGCCTGGGCGGGGCACCCGATGATACCAACCACACCCGCATTGTTGACCTGGCCTGGCCGGAAGGAGCTTCCCCCACTCAGGAGGAAATCCTCGGTCAATACCCACCCTCCAGGGAACCTGATACAGGCAAACTCGGGCCCGATGACTTCTGCCAGATCACCCCGTTGAAACCGGGCGAATAAAAGCTCAAGCGCCTGCCCGAATTCGGTGCACGAAGGGAGCAGGACGAAATAGGAGGCTTTGCCTGGCTGCCGATTCGTTACATTATAATTGCAAACTTTCCACCCTTAGGGTATAATGGGCTGAAAAATCGGGGAGGGAAAGGCCGTGAGGTTAATTTGCCTGCAAGATAACCTTTCTACAGCTCTTTCCGTGGTTGAAAAAGCTGTGGCTACCCGGAGCACCCTGCCCGTCCTCAGCAACGTCTACCTGGAAGCCAGCGAAGGAAGGCTCATGCTCTCGGCCACGAACCTGGATATAAGCATAACCTGCTGGATAGGGGCAAGCATTGAGGAAGAGGGAGCCATTACGGTCCCGGCGCGCCTCTTCTCCGACTTCGTTGATTCCCTTCCCTCGGAACCGGTTGAGCTGGAGCTCATAGTCCGAACTCAAACGCTGAACGTCCGATGCGGCCGCTTTGAAGCCAACATCAGGGGCATAGACGCCACAGAATTCCCCGCGGTCATGACGGCTTCAAAGCTGGAAAGCCAGAGCACCCGGATAATCACCCCGCTGAGACCGGCAACCCTGCGCAAGGTCATCCAGCAGGTGGCTTTCGCCGCCGCCTCCGAGGAAACCCACCCCTTCCTGAGCGGGGCCTTCACTTCCCTGGAAGGAGATCGGCTCACCCTCGCCGCCACCGATGGATACCGCCTCTCGGTCAGGAACGTAACTCTGCCCCACCCCGTGGAGGAGTCCCTTGAAGTCATAATACCCGCCAGGGCCCTCACCGAGCTGGCCCGCATCGCCTCCGAGGCCGACGAATCCCAGCCCATTGAAATCCTCGTCCCGCAGGGAAGAAACCAGATCCTCTTCCACCTGAAAGGGCGACCCGAAGGCCCCATCATGGCCATTGAGCTCCTGTCGCAGCTCATAGAAAGCACATACCCCGATTTCAGAGCTCTGATCCCGAGGGAATACACCACAAGGGCAGTGGTAAAGAAGGATGCCTTCGTCAAAGCCCTCAAGGTCGCCTACCTCTTCGCCAAGGACCGCGATAACATGGTGAAGCTGGACATAAACCCGCCTTCGGAACTCATGGCCGGTTCCATCACTGTGAGCGCTACGAGCCGCCAGTTCGGTGATAACGTGAGCCAGGTGGAGGCGAAGGTTCAGGGCGCGCCTTTGGAGATAGCTTTCAACGTGAAATATCTCCTGGAAGCCCTCTCAGTAATGGACGAGGAAGAAATTGCCCTGGAAGCGACCACCTCCTCAAGTCCCGGAGTGCTCAAGCCAGCCGACGGGGAAGATTTCATCCACGTGGTCATGCCCATGTATCTTGAGGAGGAGTGAATTTTGCTTGAAGGGGTGAGATGTCTGAAAGTCTCAGAACTCACCGAACGCATAAAGTATCTCGTATGGTCAGACCTCACCCTTCAGGATGTGTGGGTTGAGGGGGAGATATCCAACTTCTCCCCCGCTCTCTCAGGCCATTATTATTTTTCCCTCAAGGATGAAGGAGCGGTCATCCAGTGCGTGATGTGGCGCGAACTGGCCTCCTCCCTCCCCTACCTTCCCTCCGACGGCGACCACGTAATAGCCCACGGTTATGTGGACGTTTATCCCAAAAAGGGCACTTACCAGCTCTACGTTGACGCACTCAGGCCCGTGGGGATTGGCCTTCTTTATGTAAAACTCGAGCAGCTCAAAGAGCGCCTGAAGCAGGAGGGTCTCTTTGACCTGAGCCGCAAGAGGCCGATCCCCGAATTTCCCAGGCGCATAGGGGTTGTCACCTCACCCTTCGGAGCGGCCATAAGGGACATCCTTAGGATAATTGAGAGGCGTTACCCTCTGGTTGAAATAATCCTTTCCCCTGCCCAGGTCCAGGGAGAGGAGGCCCCATCCAGCATCGTGGAGGCCCTGCAACTGCTGAACGCATGGGGGCAGGTTGATTTGATAATCCTGGCGCGCGGAGGCGGTTCCTTTGAGGAACTCATGCCCTTCAACGATGAACAGGTGGTAAGGGCCGTGGCCTCGTCAACCATCCCGGTGATCTGCGGCGTCGGCCACGAAATAGATCAGACCCTGGCCGATCTGGCAGCCGATGTCCGGGCTCCAACCCCTTCAGCGGCGGCAGAGATGGCCGTCCCCAACCGCGAAGAGCTGCTCCAGCACCTCCGTAACTACAGGAAAAGGCTGACGCTCGCTTTCCAGAGCAGGGTGCGCGAAGCAAGGCTGAAACTGGAATGGGAAAGGAAAGCACTTTCCGCCCTTTCCCCGCTGGCAAGGGTCAACCAGTTGCGCCAGCAGGTGGACGAGCTCGGGGAACGCCTCACCCAGTCCATCAGCAGCTCCCTGGCCGCCCGGGAAAAGGGGGTTGAAATCCTCCGGGAGAAACTGGAAGCCCTCAACCCCCTGAACGTTCTGAAGAGGGGCTATGCTCTCGTCTACTCCCGGCAGGATAAACTGATAAAGAGCGCATCCCAGGTCCGGCCGGGTGATAAATTCACGGTCCGGCTCTGGGATGGGAGTTTCAGGGGCAAAGTTATCGCGGATGGAAAACCAATATCCCCTTCCGGTCCGAACAAACAGGGGGTCTTTCCCCTTTTCAGCGAAGATAAATCCCAGGCACAAGGAGGTGCTACATGAGACCTGGTCCCAGAGCCAGAGAATGGGTGGAAAGAGATCACAGGGTTCTCTCCCCATCTTACACCCGCCCCTATCCTTTCGTCATGGAAAGGGGGGCAGGGGCTGAGGTCTGGGATGTGGATGGAAACCGCTACATTGACTTCAACGCGGGGGTCGCCGTGGTGGCCACAGGCCACTGCCACCCCGAAATCGTCCAGGCCATAAAGGAGCAGGCTGAGAAATTCATCCACATGGCCGGCACCGATTTTTACTACCCCCTCCAGACCATACTGGCGGAAAAACTGAACGAGATCGTCCCGATCAAGGAAGACACGATGGTTTTCTTCACCAATTCCGGGACTGAATCAATTGAAGCAGCTTTCAAGCTTGCCCGTTACGTGACGAGGAAACCCCTGATCCTGGCCTTCATCGGCAGCTTCCACGGGCGCACGATGGGCTCCCTCAGTCTGACCGGCTCCAAAGCCGTTCAGCGGCGCGGCTTCTTCCCCCTTGTCCCTGGAGTTGTCCATGTCCCATACGCCTATTGTTACCGCTGCGCTTTCCGCCAGGAATATCCTTCCTGCGATCTCTACTGCGTCCAGTTCATTGAAGATGTGGTTTTCAAGACATACGCTCCCGGCGATGAGTTTGCAGCCGTTTTCGTGGAGCCGATCCAAGGCGAGGGAGGCTACATCGTTCCCCCGCCCGAATTCTTCCCGCGCCTCAAAGCCCTCGCCGAGAAGTATGGGTTCCTTCTGGTGGTGGATGAAATCCAGAGCGGAATGGGCCGCACGGGAAAGATGTTCGCCATTGAACACTGGGGCGTTGAGCCGGATATAGTCTGCATAGCCAAGGGGATTGCTTCCGGGATGCCCCTCGGGGCAATGGTTGCCCGCAAATCCCTGATGATCTGGCCTTCCGGCGCCCACGGCAACACGTTCGGCGGGAACCCCCTATCCTGCGCTGCAGCCCTGGCCACTATAAGGCTCCTTGAAAATGGGCTTATTGAGAACGCTGCCAGGATGGGCCAGTATGCCCTCGAGCGCATCCAGCACATGGCCGAAAGGCACCCCATAATCGGGGATGTGCGGGGCAAAGGGCTGATGATAGGCATCGAGCTTGTAAAGGACCGCAGGACCAGAGAGCCAATACCCGAGGCAAGGGATAAAGTGCTCTACCGGGCCTTTGAGAAGGGCCTCCTCATCCTGGGAAGCGGTCTAACTTCAATAAGGATAATGCCCCCTCTGGTCATAACGAAGGAACTCATGGACGAGGGGCTGGAAATCCTTGAAAGCGCAATAGCTGAGATTGAGGAGGAGATCCTTTGAGGAGATACCTCCTCATCCTGGCTCTCCTCCTCATCCCTTCCGTGGCCCCCCTCGCCTACCCCGGGTTCATCCGCACCCTGGCGACCTTCCTCCCGGTCTACAGGGTTGCAGACCCGGGATGGAACCCCC
>DAOUCW010000088.1:0-6247 GCA_034431695.1 Anaerolineae bacterium
GTGCTTCCTCACAGGCGCGCCTTATTTCAGCCATGGCCGCTTCAAGCCCCACCACCTGGTGATTGCCAGGCCCGCCCCGGCCGAAGCCCAGGATGCATCCTTCCTCATCGGCCACCAGGGCGAAAGTTTTTGTAGCGCCAGCATCCACGCCCAGGACGAACTTCATCGTGAGGCCCTGAACTGCGGAAGGTAATCCTTATTCGCTTCCTTTATGGCGGCCCACAGTTCCCTGGCAACAGTGAAAGAGGGGACGAGGGGATGCACCATCAGTGCCTGCAGGGCTGCTCGCTCGTCCCCTTCCACTGCGGCTTTAACCGTGAGCTCCTCGTAGGCTTTCACGGCCTGAACCAGCCCCCGGATGGAAGGAGGCATGGGGGCCACGGGGAGGGCTTTCGCTCCATCCCGCCCAATGACCGAGGGCAGTTCCACCGCGCAATCTGCGGGGAGGTCGGGCAGAGCGCCGCCGTTGCGGGTATTGACGATGTGGACCTCGCCTGCATCCCGGTGGATGGCACTGATCACAGCTACGGCAACGGTGGAGTAGTGAGCACCACCTCTCTTCTCCAGCAGCTCGGGTTTGCGATCCAGTGCCGGATCGGCATACATCCTGAGCAATGCAGCTTCAATCTCCTGCACAATTTCCCCTCGGGTCCTGCCTGACCGGCGCTGCTCGGCCACAACCTGGTCGTGGTAATAATAGTAGCGCAGGTAATCGCACGGGATCATCCCCAGTGTCTCCAGAAGCTCTGGCGAGAAGGGCAATTCGCCCGCCCTGGCCATGGAGATGGCTATCTCCATAACCTGATCAAAAACATCCACACCATCCAGCCTGACTCCGCGGACCCAGCTCAGGTGGTTGAGGCCAACGTAGTCCAGCCTGATGCGTTCCGGCGATACCCCCAGGCTCTGGGCAATCCTGTGCTGGAAGCCGTAAGGTATGTTGCACAGCCCGATGACAGGCACAGAGGTGTGGCGGAGCAGGGCTTCGGTTACGATGCCGGAGGGGTTGGTGAAATTGATGAGCCAGGCGCCTGGAGCTACCTCGGCCATTTCGCGGGCAATTTCCAGCATCACGGGGATGGTGCGCAGGGCGCTGGCGAAGCCTCCGGGGCCTGTGGTCTCCTGCCCCACCACGCCAAACTGCAGGGGGATCTTCTCGTCCTGAATCCGGCAGGCCATGCCCCCAACGCGGATCTGAGTGATAACGTAATCGGCACCTTCAAGCGCTTCCCTCCGCTGCGTCGTCAGCCCAAGCTTCACATCGGCCCGGGCGGCTCGCAGCATCCGTCCTGCCAGCCCTCCAACCACGTGCAATCTTTCCTCATTTATGTCCATCAGGGTAATGGTGCTGAGCCCGAGCTCGTGCCACCGGGCTATGAGGCCTTCCAGCAGTTCGGGGGTGTAAGTGCTTCCACCGCCGATAACGCAGACCTTCAACCTTCTTCCTCAGAGCGAATGCTCTTTGATGAAATCAATCACCTCATCCAGTCTGGCGAAGGCCAGACATGTGACCGTATCCGCGGCGCCGTAATAGATGGCGATGCGTCCGGTGGCGGAGTCAACCAGGGCTGAGCATGGGAAAACCACATTGGGGACATCGCCTACCTGCTCGTAGAGCTCGCGGGGGTGCAGGAGGTAATACTCCGTGCGGTAGCGAACCTTCCAGGGCTGTTCCAGGTCGAGCAGAGCAGCGCCCATGGAGTAGACGAAGCCGTTGCAGGAGGTCAGGACGCCGTGGTAGAAGAGCAGCCAGCCCTCGGTCGTTTCAATCGGGACAGGGCCGGCGCCGATCTTGGTGCTCTGCCACCCGTGAGCGGGCTGCATGACCAGGCGGTGCCGCCCCCAGTGGACCATGTCCGGGCTTTCGGAATAGTAAATGTCCCCGAAGGGGGTGTGGCCCCGGTCGCTGGGACGGCTCAGCATAGCGTAGCGGCCGTTGATTTTCCTCGGGAAGAGCACGCCGTTGCGGTTATACGGCAGGAAAGCGTTCTCCATCTGGTAGAAAGTCTCAAAATCGTAAGTGTAGGCCACGCCGATGGTCGGCCAGCCACCGAAACCATTGCACCAGGTGATGTAATACCTGTCCTCAATCCAGCAGACGCGCGGGTCGTAACCGTATTCCCAGGGGATGGGTTCAAAGCCTGGGGCTGGCTGGAAACGGATGGGTTCATCCTCAATTTCCCAGTGGATGCCGTCTCTGCTTCGGCCCACGTGGAGCTGCATCATGCGCCGTTTATCGTCGCAGCGGAAGATGCCGCGGAACTCGCCTCTGTATGGGACCACGGCGGGATTAAATATGCTGTTGGCCGAGGGTATGAGGTCCCGGGGGATGATGGGATTCCGGGAGTAGCGCCAGACCACATCACTGCATCCAGGGGGGCGTTCTTCCCAGGGGATATTGGGCAGTTCCGGACCGATGGCTCGCACTCCGGGCATTCCCATCACCTCCTTGATGCAAGATGGCAGGCTACGAAGTGGTCCGGCTCCACCTGGACCAGCTCCGGGCAATTTTCCAGGCAGCTTTTCTCCGAAGCGGGGCACCGCGAGTAATAGACGCAGCCGGTTTCACCTTCCGCCTGAGTGGTGCCCAGGCTCCCGCTGCTCTTCTCCCACTTCCTGTCCACGCGAGGGACGGAAGCCATGAGCATCTGGGTATAAGGGTGGCAGGGGTTGGAGTAGACCTTCTCTATGGCCCCCATCTCCACCACCCGCCCGCGGTAGAGTATAACCGACCGGTCGCTCACGTAATAGCCCAGGGAAAGGTCGTGGGTGATGAACAGGATGGAAAGCCCCTGCTCTTTGAGGTCAGCCAGGAGGTTGAGGACGTCAATGCGGGTGGAGGCATCCAGCATGCTGATTATCTCATCGGCCACGAGGAAACGGATGTCCAGGAGGAGTGCGCGGGCGATGAGGAAGCGCTGGAGCTGGCCTCCGCTGAGCTGGTGAGGATACTTGTTCAGCACATCGGGCGGGTTCAAGCCCACGGACCGCAGGGCTTCTTCTATCCTGTCGGCCCATTCTTTCCTGCTCACATCGGGGTAGAACTCATCCCTGACCATCCAGAAAATCCGGTCTGCCTTGAATATGGGGTTGAAGGAAGCGAAGGGGTCCTGGAAGACCCCCTGCACCTTCCGGTAGTATTCCTTCAGGGCCCTGCCCCTGAGGGTGGAAATATCAACTCCTTCAAAGCGGATGGTCCCGGAAGTGATCGGGGTCAGGCGGAGGATCATCCTGCCTATGGTAGTTTTGCCGCTCCCGCTTTCACCGATGAGCGCGACTATTTCCCGCTCGCCGATCTCAAAGCTCACATCCTGAACTGCCGTGAGCTTACGAAGTCCGAAAGCACCCAGGCGGTAGACTTTGGTGACCCGTTCCAGTGTGAGCATCAGAATTCCCTCCAGCAGGCGACGAAGTGACCTGGGGAGACCTCCAGGAAAGGCGGCTCCTCCGTGCAGCGGCTGAAAGCAACGGGACACCTCTCCCGGAAGCGGCATCCCTCTGGAGGGTTCAGGAGCTGGGGAGGAGCCCCCGGGATCCCCCTGAGCCTCCTCTCGCTTTCCCTCACCCCGACTTTGGGAAGGGAAGCGATGAGCATCTTCGTGTAAGGATGGCGGGCAGCCTGGAATATCACATCAGTCGGCGCCTTCTCCACAAGCTGTCCGGCATACATCACCATAATTGTATCAGCAATCTGGTAAAGGATGGAAATGTCGTGGGTTATGAAGATGATGCTCTTGACGAACCCCTGCTCGCGGAACTGGACCAGCATCTCGCACACTGCCTTCTGGGTGGAAACATCCAGCGCTGAAGTTATCTCATCGGCGATCAGGAGGGAGGGGTTGAGCAGGGTGGAGATGACCATCACCACCCGCTGCTTCATCCCCCCTGAAAGCTCAATGGGATACATCCCCAGCACCCGGTGGGGAAGCTGGACCATGTCCAGCCGGCGTTTCAGTTCTGGCAGTATGGATTCGTAATCCACCCCGCGGGTAGCCAGGAGCTCGGCAATCATCTTGCCGATTTTGCGGGTCGGGTTGAGGGCGTTCATCGCATACTGAGGGATGATGGAAATGTGCCGGTAGCGGAATTCCCGCATCTTCTCAAAATCCCATACAGGGACCTCGCGCCCGTCCAGGAACACGCGTCCTTCCATGTATTGCATTGGCGGCTTCAGGTAGATCAGGCTGTGGCCGAGGGTGGTTTTACCGCAGCCGGATTCGCCGGCCAGCCCCATGATCTCGCCATCGGCGACGGAGAAAGTTGCCCTTTCCAGAGCATGAACATACCCGCGGATGGTCCGGTAGTAAACGCGGAGGTTCTCAACTTTCAGGCTCATGCGCTCACATCTCCCTCAACTTCGGATTGAAGACTTCGTCCAGGCCCACGTTCATAACATAGAGGGCACCGACGATAGCGGTAATAGCGGCGCCGGGAGGGATTAGCCACCACCACATTCCCAGCTGCAGGGCGGCCCAGAGGACTGCGTTGTTCATCATGAGCCCGAGGGACATCCCGCGGGTTGGACCAAGGCCGATGAAATCCAGAGTTGCGGCATTCAGCACGGCGCCGCCGAACTGAAGGATGAAGACCAGAAGCAGGTAGGACATCATGTTGGGAGCGATTTCAGTGAGCACGATGCGGAGGGGGCGACGGCCGGTCATGCGGGCCAGGTCCACGAATTCTCGCACCCGCAGGGAGAAAGTCTGGGCACGGATCGCCCTTGCTGCCCACGGCCATGAAGTAAGCCCGATGAAAACTGCTTCGGTAAGTATGCCGCGCACCGTGAGGTAAGCGGCGATGATTATGAGGACGGCCATCGTGGGGATGGTCAGGATTATGTTCGTTATCATGTTCAGGGTTTCATCCACCATGCCGCCCCTGTAGCCTGCCACAAGGCCTATGAGCATCCCGATGGCAGTGCCGATGCTGCCTCCTATCACCCCCACGATGAAGGTGGAGCGCAGGCCGTAGACGAACTGGCTGAAGACATCCTGCCCGAAAGTGGTGGTTCCGAACGGGAAATCCCGCGAGGGGGGAGCTCCAAAAGGCCCCACATAGGCCAGGGGTGGATGAGGCGTAAGATAAGGGCCAACTATGGCGAAGATGATGAAAAAGGCGAGTATTATCAAACCAATCTGCAATTTGCGGTTCCGAAAGGCAAAGAAGAGGAATTCGCTTCGGACTGTGCGGGGCATTGCCTGTTCCATGGCTCACTCTCCTGTCATTCCAAGCCTGGTCCGGGGGTCCACGACCATGTAAATAAGGTCAATGGTGAAGTTGGCCAGCAGCACACCTGTGACGATGAAGAGGAAACAGCCCTGGATGAGGAAGTAGTCCTGGTTCTGGACAGCCTGCAGGATGAGGTAGCCGATCCCGGGGTAAGCGAAAACGATTTCCGTGGCCAGGGCTCCAGCAACGATGGTTCCAAGCTGGAGGGCCAGGCCCGTTATCTGGGGGAGCATGGCATTGCGGAAAGCATACCTCCGGATGAGCGACTGGGGGGCGCCAAGGGATTCAAGGTAGCGGGAGTAATCCAGTTCCAGCTCGTAGATGATCATGTTCCGCATGCCAATGGCCCAGCCCCCGAACATGACCATGAAGAGGGAGGCGAAGGGGAGGAACCAGTGCCAGAGCAGGTCCTTGATGAAAACCCAGGACAGGTGGGGGCGGAGGCCAAAGCTGTATGCTCCGGCGATGGGGAAGATGCCGGCCACATTGCCCAGGGCCCAGGCCAGCACGATGGCCAGCCACATGTAAGGAGTAGCTGTCAGTATGTAGCCCAGGGGGAGGATGGTGTTGTCAAGCCAGCGGGTGCGGGCAGCGATAGCCCCCACCCAGTTTCCGGCGAGCCAGCTCAGGATGATGGCCGGAAGCAGGAGGAAGAGGTCGTAAGGCACAGCCCGCTTTATGATCTGAAACACCGGCTGGGGGTAAAGCCAGGTGCTTATTCCAAGATCGCCGTGGAAGAGGGCCCGCCAGAAATTGAGGTATTGCTCCCACAGGGGGAGGTCAAGCCCGAAAGCCCTGATGTAGTAGCTGCGCAGGACTTCCGCTGCATCGGCGCGCAGGGCAAAACGCGCCAGCATCGTATCCACCGGGTTGCCCGGCATGAAGCGGGGTATAAGCCAGTCTATGGTCACTGCGACGAAGAAAGTCAGAAGGTAAATTGAGAGCTTGCGGCTCAGGTATCTTCCCACGCTCACCTCCTGCGAGATGTTCCAGAGAAAACGTCGCCCCTCCTCGGACG
>DAOUCW010000089.1:0-1965 GCA_034431695.1 Anaerolineae bacterium
CCCCCGGGGCCCTGGCCGAGGGTACCGCCACCGCTGCCGAAATTGACAAGGCCATGACTGAATTTGGTTGGCCGATGGGGCCCTTCACCCTCATGGACATGCTCGGGCTTGATGTTTGCTACCACGTGGGTGCTTACCTGTATAGCGAATACGGCGAGAGGATGCAGCCGTGCCCCCTCTTTGAGGAAATCTACAAGATGGGCCGCTACGGCGAGAAGACCGGGGCCGGCTTCTACGGCTACGGCGACCAGACCGACGAGCCCGTCAAGGAAGCCATAAGGAGGCTCCAGCAGGAAGGGAAGGTCCCCACCGGAACCGAATTCAGCTGGGAGCGCCTCATAATGCCCATGATCAACGAGGCCGTCCTCTGCCTGATGGAGAACATCGCTTCCGTGAACGACATAGACATGGCCATGATGGCGGGCACGGGCATGACCTACAAGGGTGAGAGGATGGGGCCTCTCCAGCTGGCCGACACCCTCGGGCTCGATTACGTCCTGGAGAAACTCCAGGAATTCCACGCCAAATATGGTGAGCGCTTCCGCCCTGCCCGTCTCCTCAAACTCAAGGTGAAGGCCGGTCACCTCGGCAAGAAAGTGGGCAAGGGCTTCATGGAATACGCTTAGCCGGTGCAGGGGGTATGAACAAAAGGGGAGACCGGGGGTGACCCCCGGCTCCCCGCCCCTTCAAAAACTCAGGGAGGAGTGAACCATGGGAGAGTATCAGAACATCCACGTTTCAATTGAGGACCGTGTCGCCATCCTCACCATAGACCACCCTCCGGCCAACGCCTTTGACACTCAGACCGTTACCGAGCTCTACCAGGCTTTCAACGAAATGCTCCAGAACGATGAGGTCAAGGTCATTATAATCACAGGAGCCGGGCAGTTCGCTTTCGTGGCCGGAGCTGACATAAACGAGATAAACAAGCTCAAGGGTTACGAGGATGCCAAGGAAGTGGTCCTCAAGGGCCAGGAGCTTTTCAACATCATTGAGAACTCCCCCAAGCCGGTGATCGCCGCCATCAACGGGGTCTGCCTGGGAGGTGGCAACGAGCTGGCCATGGCCTGCCACATCCGCATTGCCTCCGATAGAGCACGCTTCGGCCAGCCCGAGATCAACCTCGGAATAATGCCCGGCTGGGGTGGAACCCAGAGGCTCCCCAGGCTCCTGGGCAAGGGCAAGGCCTTTGAACTGCTCCTCACCGGCGACATGATCACCGCTCAGGAAGCTTACCGCATAGGCCTTGTGAACAAAGTCGTGCCGGCTGGTGAGGTCCTCAAAGCGGCCAAGGACCTGGCCAAGAAGATCGCTTCTAAGGGGAAGCTCGCCATTGAAGCCATAATTGATGCCGTCAACAAGGGCATGGAGATGAGCCTCAAGGACGGCCTCCTCTACGAAGCCGACCGCTTCGCCAGGCTCTGCGAGACCGAGGACATGCGCGAGGGTGTGCGGGCTTTCCTGGAGAAGCGCCAGCCCCAGTTCAAAGACCGATAACCACCCCAGGGGGTGAAGGCCCATTGAAGCAGGCATCGCTCCCTGTGCCTTCACCCCCAACCCCTGAGGGAGGAGGGAGGCATGGATTTCACCCTTAGCGAAGAACACCAGATGTTCCGCAATATGTTCAGAGATTTCGCCCAGAAGGAAGTGGCCCCCCTGGCTCAGACCACCGACCACGAGGAGAAGCCGCCTCTGGAAATCCTGAGGAAAATGGCGGAACAGGGGTTCCTGGGCGCAACCTTCCCGGAGCGATACGGCGGTTCGGATCTGGATAACTTAGGCTATTGCCTCCTGATGGAGGAAATGGCCAGCGCCTGCATGTCCACTGCCCTCACCCTCCACGTCCACCTGGGCCTTGCCGGGAACACCATCCTCAGGGAAGGGACTGAAGCCCAGAAGGAGAAATACCTTCTCGACATGGCTGAGGGGACGAAACTCGGAGCTTTCGCCCTGACCGAGCCTGAG
>DAOUCW010000090.1:0-3161 GCA_034431695.1 Anaerolineae bacterium
AGATGTGTATAGGAGACAGCTCGGATACGGTGCACTGCGCACCACCGTTGACGCCACCATAGTGGACCGGGTCCTCCCCCTCGCCCGCGGGAAAGCCTTCGGCTTCAACTACGCTGGATTTGACCTGGGGGTGGGACTCGGCTCGCTGCTCCTGGGCCTGCTCGCCCAGAACTGCGGCTACGGCTCTACCTATGCCGCATCGGCTCTGCTCCTGGCCGCGGCCGGGACAATCTTCCTGCGGGAGGTTTCAAGGTGTTGAGGAAAACGCTGAAATTCCTGGCCTTCCTCACAGCGATCCTGGCCATGCTGGTGGTGGCTTCCGCCCCGGTCATAGCGCTCTTGGGGATCTTCTCAAAACCGGCCGATTCGGAGAAAATCCAGGTGAGGCTCGGCTCACCCACCCAGCTATACTACGGCCTCTACCTCTGGCTCCACCGCGAGGAACTCAGCAGACCTCTCCTGCCCGGAGGCTCTCCGGTCCCCTTCACCGTTTACCCTGGGGAGTCGCCTTACTCCATAGCCGAAAGGCTTGAGGAGGCAGGACTGATCTCCAGCGCCAGGCTCTTCTACGCCTACATCCGCTACAACGACCTTGGCCAGAAGTTGGAGGCCGGCGATTACACCCTCAGCCCCGCCATGACCATCCCCGAGATCGCTCAGGCCCTCCAGCACGGCAGGATAAAGGAGATAACCCTGACCATACCCGAAGGCTGGAGGATGGAGCAAGTGGCTCAATACCTTGAGAAGGAAGGGATAGTATCGGCAGAGGAATTTCTGGCCGAGGCCCGGCGGGACCTCTGGGTGAGCCGCTACGATTTCCTGAAAGATGTCCCGGAGGGTGCCACCCTTGAAGGCTACCTCTTCCCCGACACTTACAGGTTGCCGGTGCCGGCTTCCCCCCGGGATCTCCTGACCAGGATGCTGGACAATTTCGGGGCAAAGGTCACGCCGGAGATGCGCGCCAGAGCGCGGGAGATGGGCTTCACCCTGCATCAGGTGGTAACCCTGGCCTCCATCGTGGAGAGGGAAGCCGTAATCCCCGAGGAAAGGCCCATCATCGCCGGAGTTTACCTCAACCGCCTGCGCAAGGGGATGTATCTCCAGGCCGATCCGACCGTTCAGTATGCCAAGGGATACGACAAAGCCACAGGACGCTGGTGGCCACCGATAACCATTGAGGAGATGAGTTCGGTCCAGTCCCCCTACAACACCTTCCTCAACCCCGGCCTCCCTCCGGGGCCCATATGCAGCCCCGGACTTGAATCAATAAAGGCCGTCCTCTACCCCGCTGAGACCGAATACCTCTTCTTCTTCTCGCGGGGCGACGGCTCCCACGTCTTCTCCAAAACCTACGAAGAGCACCTTGAGAACCAGAGGAAATATGGGCGGTAGGAGAGCGCAGAACTTAATCAGGAGCCTGATGGGGCTCGCCCTGAGCTGTCTATTCCTGGCCCTGTATCTCCTGAGCGCCCGCGAGGTCACCCTCGTGGTGGACGGAAGGGTCCAGAAGGTCCGGGTCCTTCCATCCGATCCGAAAGCCCTCCTTCAGGAGTTCGGCCTTGTCTCCATCTCCGGCTACTCCTGGACCCCGGGCGAGCCGGCCACCCTTGCCGTCACGAGGCCAATCCCTGTGGAAATCTACGCCGATGGAACCCTGAAGAAGGCGGAGGCGGCCGGCACAACCGTTGAGGAGGTCCTGAGCAAAGCGGGGGTATCCCTCAAGGAAGGGGATGAAATCTTCGTGGACGGCAAGAGGTCTCCTCCCCGGGCCCCTCTGGCCCTGAGGCTCATGGCGAGCCTGGACGGACTCG
Organism: Anaerolineae bacterium; assembly: GCA_034431695.1. GTDB lineage: Bacteria > Chloroflexota > Anaerolineae > SpSt-600 > SpSt-600 > SpSt-600. Next base: position 1,812 of record DAOUCW010000090.1, read on the forward strand.
GGATTGTGGCCCCCATCAGGATCTTCATCCAGCGGGCTGTCCCCATCACCCTGGTGGACGATGGAATACCCATGACCATCTACACCACTGCCAGGACTGTCGGGGAGGCCCTGCACAGAGCTGGCCTCCTCCTCTACGCCGGGGACAGGGTAACCCCCGGCCTGGATGAACCCGTTTCCTCCGGCCTCAAGGTCTACGTGATCCGTTCAAAGGCTGCCGAAATCGCCGTTGACGGCCGCCTCATCCGCACCAGGACCCTCGCCAGCACCGTGGCGGAACTGCTGGCCCAGGAAAAAGTCGTGCTGGCCGGTCGGGATTACACCATCCCCTCCCCTGAAAGCCCCGTCTCCGACGGATTGAAGGTCAAAGTCGTGAGGGTGCGGGAGGAAGTCCTCGTCCAGGAAGAACCAATCCCCTACGAAACCGTCTGGAAGCCCGACGACTCCATGGAGCTGGACACCAGGATGGTGGTCCAGGAAGGGGAGAATGGGATACTCCGCAAGCGCCACCGCATAATCTACGAGAACGGGGAGGAAAAGGAGCGGAAGCTTGAGGACCAGTGGGTGGCAAAGCCGCCGGTGGAGAGGATCATCGCCTACGGGACGAAGATCGTGATAAGGGAACTGGAGACGCCGGAAGGGACGATAAAATACTGGCGGCGCATAAGGGTTCTGGCAACCTCCTACACTGCGGCCACAGCCGGAAAGCCGAGGGACCACCCCCTCTTCGGCGTAACCCGGATGGGAATGCGGGCCAGGAAAGGCATCGTGGCCGTGGATCCGAAGGTGATAAACCTGGGGACATGGGTATACGTGCCGGGCTACGGCATTGGCCTCGCTGCCGATACGGGGGGGAAGATAAAGGGGCGCCACATTGACCTCTGCTACGACGAAGACAACCTGGTGCTCTGGTATAAGTGGGTTGACGTTTACCTTTTAGCCCCTCCTCCGCCTCCCGAGAAGATCAACTGGATAATCCCCGACTGGCCCAGGGAACCCAGAAGGCGTTAGATGGAAGCTCCAGATCCCAGGAAGGTCCTGAAGGAGAAGGGGATAAGGCCTCGCAAGAGCCTGGGGCAGCACTTCATGGTAAGTCCCAGGGGCCTCAGGGCCATCCTGGAAGCCCTTGACCTCCGGGCCAGCGATGTGGTGGTGGAGGTGGGGGCCGGCACCGGCTTCCTCACCATACCCCTTGCGGCCAGAGTCTCAAGGGTGATAGCGGTGGAAATAGACAGGCGCCTCGCGCAGGTTCTGAGGGAAGTCTGCGCGCCCTTCCCCAACGTGACGGTGGTGGAAGGCGATGTCCTGAGCTTCCCCCCGGCAGCCCTTCTGGAGCGGGGAGGATGCGCCG